>CALKGI010000032.1 GCA_938085045.1 uncultured Alteromonadaceae bacterium | reverse complement strand
ATCGACACCTGTGCTCGTTTACACAAACAACTGAGCAACAGCAACCCAAACGCCAGAATCATCGCCTCAATGGTGCAAACCCAATTACAGTTGAGTCAATGCCAGTCAGTACAAAGTGAGCTTTATCAAGGATTGTTTCTCAGTCGCCCGGCTATCGTCAAAGGTCGTGGCCTTAGCTATTCGCAAAATGCCAGTTTACAGCTGGTTGGCGAGCTACAATCACCAGACATTACCCCAAAACGCATCGCCGAGTTATTAAGCCAAGCGCCTCAACTGAGCTATCGTTTACTAAGATTAATAAATTCAGCAACTTACGCTTTACCCAGAACCATAGAATCGCTGCAAGAAGCAGTAATATACCTAGGCCTTTCAGTCATTTGTCATTGGGTTAGCATCATGGTTTTGGCCGATGCTTCAAACAAACCCAAAGCGTTAATTTTATCGACGCTCATTCGCGCCAAAATGAGCGAATCGTTATGTCAAAAGCTCTATCCCAAAGATAGTGCTAGAGCATTTTTGACCGGATTGCTGTCAACTTTGGATGCAATGCTCGATATATCTTTGAATCAAGCCGTGTCGCAACTGCCACTGTCAGACCAAATCAACGAGGCATTACTAGAAAAAACCGGGCCATTAGGTGAAATTTGCGCAGCGGTAATAGCTTATGAGCAAGGTGATTTCAGCGCGGCAAAAGAGGCGATAGAAATAGAAGATTACCAGCTTTTTGTTGCTTACGGTGAAGCGGTATTATGGGCCAATGATGTTTGTAATCAGTTATTTGACTCGTAAGAGTTTGTCGTAATCAGAACATGCCCTAGCAACAAATATATAACCACCAAGAACACACAGAACACAGTGAAAGACTAAAAACACTTTTGATTTTGATTTTCTCTGTGTCCACTGCGCCCTTCGTGGTGAAAAAACTTTTGATTTTTGGGTTGTTCCTCAATCAAATCGTTCGGTGTTCAAAAGGGACAAGGCCAAATGACAAAGCAAGACGAAAATACCCTTAAAATAATGGCGCTTGAAAAGCAGCTAGAACAAGCGCTAATCGAGCGTGATGACTTAAACCGCTCGCTCAACCTGATGTCAAACCACTTTGAGCAAATCATCACAGCCAAGACTCAAGCGTTAGAAGAAGCGCGCGACTTGGCTTTGTCGGCCAGTAAGGCCAAAAGCGAGTTTTTGTCCAACATGAGTCACGAAATTCGTACGCCGCTCACCGCCATCATTGGCTTTTCTAATAGCTTGTCTGACGAAACCCTCAGCGAAACAGACATCAGCGTAGCCACCTCAACCATCGTTCGTAATTCTCACCATTTGATGAATATCATCAACGACATTCTAGATTTGGCCAAAATTGAACAGCAAACTTTTGAGCTTGAGCAGGTTGAATTTGACCTGGTGAATTTGCTCCACGAAGTTGAAGAATCTGTTAGTCTCCAAGCAATAGAAAAAAAGCTGTGGTTCAACGTCAACATTCAATTTCCTATCCCCCAATTCATCACCTGCGACCCCACTTGGGTTAAACAAGTGCTGTTGAATCTAGCCAGCAACGCACTGAAATTCACCAACGAAGGTGGCATTGACATTAACGTTGGCTTCCAAGCCGATGAAAGTGCCATCACCATTGACGTGATTGATACCGGCATAGGTATTACGCCAGCCCAACAGAAAAAGATTTTCGAACCGTTTTCTCAAGCCGACACCACCACTACGCGGCGCTATGGTGGCACAGGTCTTGGCCTGACCATTTGTACCAAACTCGCTCAACTGATGCAGGGTGAATTGAGCTTAACAAGTGAACCGGGTCAAGGCTGTTGTTTCAGCTTTACCTTTGCCATAGCACAGGTAAACAATGCCGACATTCGTCATGATATCTCACAGGTCAGTGCAAACCACGACACCGCAGAGCATTTGCCGCTGTTAATCCCGGGGTTGCGAGGTCATGTGCTAGTGGCCGAAGACTCTCCAGATACGCAAAACCTAGTGGCCTTGTATATCAAAAAAACAGGTGCGCAGGTCACCTTTGTCAAAAATGGCCAATTGGCCGTCGAGAAAGCTATGGCCGAAACCTTTGATTTGGTGTTAATGGACATACAAATGCCAATTGTCGACGGTGTTGAAGCCACTGCGATATTGCGCCAAATTGGCTTTCAAAAACCGATCATTGCCTTTACCGCCAATGCCGAAAAACACTCACTAGACAACGCCCTTGATGCGGGCTGCGATGGCCATATCACCAAACCGATTGATCAGGAGGTATTTTTCAAAGTATTGGCAGAGTATTTGCCCCATAGCGACAACCCGATTGAAAACGCCCCAGACAGCTTTTTAGATGATGAAGAGTATCACGCCATCAGGCGTGCCTTTATCAGTCGAACACCGCAAATAATGACTGAATTAAATCAAACGCTAGCGCAACAAGACTGGTCACATGCCAGAGTATTAATTCACACCTTCAAAGGTACCTGTGGTTCACTGGGATTCAAGCATTTGTATACTGTCGTCAAACAAATAGAACAGCAGTTGGACGAGGCAATAGGCGGCAAACTTAACGTCAATATTCAAACCGACGCGATGGCACAAGAAATTGACAACAACTTAAAAACAATGAACATTGGAGACTCAATACAATGAACAAATCAGATATCAGAATTTTAATCGTCGACGATGTATCAGAGTTAAGGGCATTTTTAACCGGTTGCCTCAAACAGCTGGGGTTTACCAACGTCAGTCAGGCAAAAGACGGCATTAATGCAATGCAACAACTAAAGAAAACCGCCCGCGACATTGTTTTTCTTGATATCGAAATGCCCAAACAAAACGGCATTGATACCCTCAAAGAAATCCATCAACTCAATCCCGAAACATTTGTCATCATGCTCAGCTGTCACAGTTCTTTAGAGAACGTCAAAGAAGCCATCAGCAGCGGTGCCAGTGGATTTATCGTTAAACCTTTCAGCTCTGACAAAGTAAAAGAGTCGCTGCTACATTTCACCAAAAACTATGTAAAAAAGCGTCGCCAAGAAGCGGCTAAAAAAGAGATTTGGGGAGAGTAGCAAATGCATGAAAAAGGCGCTTGAAAAAGCGACATAACCGCTTGTTATATTGGACCGAGTCATTTGGTCATAATGCACTAAGCTTACACTATCTTTTTGTTAATAATGTTGAAGTATGACTAAAAGTCCACGCCGAATTAAATCTGTGTCATTGTTTCTTTGCCTTGCCTTGCTTTGCCACGCTCTGCCAGCCTTTACGGGCGAAACGACGACTGATTTAACCGCTAATACTATTGCAGATTCGAAAAACCAAACACCTGTCAGCCTTGATGACCAACGTCCCGCTGTTATTGCCCTTAATGACTGGGCTAGCCAGCGAGTTTTGTCTTGGGTGATTGGTCGACTATTGACCCAATTAAAAGTGCCTGTGGTGTATCAAGACATCAAAGTAGATGATCAATGGGGCGCCTTCAGGCTTGGTCTACTCGATGTACAAATCGAACTTTGGCAAGGCACCAACTTCAAACGGTATGAGCAGCATGTAAAAAAAGGTTTCATCGTTAATGCAGGTAAGCATATCGCCACAGCCCGAGAGGAATGGTGGTATCCCAGTTATGTCAAGCCCATGTGCCCCGGCTTACCAGACTGGAAAGCCTTATTAAAATGCGCCAAGGTTTTTGCCACCGAAGACTCCGCAGGCCGAGGGGTTTATTACTCAGGCCAATGGAACACCAAAGGCGGCATTCGGGTCAGAGCGCTGAACCTCGACTTTAATATCAAACGCTTAGAAAACGACGCAGCCCTATGGCAGTTATTGTGGCAATCGATGGAAGAACGCAAGCCCATCATCATGATCAACTGGACACCCAACTGGACTGATACCCGCCTAACAGGCGAGTTTGTCGAGTTCCCCCCATACAACGACCTATGCGTGACCGATGCCAGTTGGGGACTCAATAAAACCTTACCTTACGATTGCGGTAATCCTGTATCAGGCTGGGTTAAAAAAGTCGTCTCACCGAGATTTAAGAAAAATCACTCGTGCGCCTTCAAAGCACTGCAAAAAGTCGCTTTCACTACCCAAATGATGTCAGAAGCGGCAGCACTGGTGATCACCGATAAATACACCGAACAACAGGCTGCCATTAAATGGATGGAAATGTTTAAAACCCAGTGGGATGAGTGGCTGGGAGATGGGTGTTAATGCCCCGTTTCCTAGAAAACCAAGCAAACAACGCCGGCAACACTATCAAGGTCAACAACGTCGAAGTCACCAATCCACCAACAATCACTGTAGCCAAAGGCCGCTGAATCTCAGCACCAACGCCATTAGACGTTAGCATTGGAATAAGCCCCAATGCCGAAGTGATTGCGGTCATCAATACAGGTCTTAACCTTGATACTGCGCCTTCAAACACCGCGGTTTCAACCGATTCACCAGTGCTGGCCAAACGCAGGTTTATGGCTTCTACCATCACCACGCCATTCAATACCGCCACGCCAAACAAAGTGATAAAACCTATAGACCCAGGCACTGACAAATATTGACCTGACACAAACAAAGACACAATCGCGCCTGTCATTGCTAAAGGCAAGTTGGTCAGTATCAGCAAAGCCTGTCCAAACGAACGAAAGGCGAAAAATAACAACAAACCAATCAAGGCGATAGACAAAGGCACCACCACCATCAACCGTTGCTGCGCCCGTTGTTGGTTCTCAAACTGGCCACCAAAAGTCACGGAATAACCCGGTGGCAAATCAATGTTTTCGGCGATAGATTGACGCATATCATCAACCACACTGCCCATATCCCTGCCCTGCACATTGGCTTGAATCACCACTCGGCGCTGTACATCGTCACGGCGCACTTGTGGTGGACCAAATTCCATCGCAATATCAGCCACTTCTTCTAAACGTACCCACGCGCCGGTTGGCGATTGCAATCGCAAGTCTTTAATGGCTTGAGCATCTGAACGAAAGGCTTTATCTAACCGCACATAAATATCGTAACGTTCATTGCCGTTAATGATTTGTCCGGCCTGACGCCCACCCAGCCCATCTCGAACCAGCGCCATCACATCACCAACAGATAATCCATAACGAGATAATTGTCGACGCTTGGGTTTAACGACCCATTGCGCTTCACCGGCAATTTGTTCCATCGCCACATCAGTTGCGCCATCAATGGTTTGCATCAACTTTTCAATGGCTTGCCCTTTGCTGGCCAATACAGCTAAATCTGGCCCAAACAATTTAATCGCCAATTGCGCTTTTACACCTGAGAGCAATTCATCGACCCGAGTGGCAATGGGCTGAGAGAAGTTAAATAACAAACCGGGGAACTGCTCTAGTTTGGTTAACATCAGACCTTGAAGTTCTTTGCGTGTCGAAGCGTTTTTCCATTGCTCGACAGGCTTAAGACCAATGTAAATCTCAACATTACTGACAGGCTCCGGGTCGCCACCAATTTCTGCGCGCCCTATTCGGCTTAACGCATAATCAACTTCTTCAAACTCCAACAACAACGCTTCTAATTTAGGCGCAACCGACAATGCGGTATTCAAACTAGATGAGGGGGCTAAGGTCACTCGCAAGTTAATCGTGCCCTCTTCTAGCTCAGGCACAAACTCGGTGCCAAGACGAGGCACCAAAGCGAGCGAACCGACCAACAAGGTTAACGCCACGCCAATAACCACAGGTTTGTTCGCCATTGATTTTTTAAGCAGTTTTCGATAATGATTTTCAAGTACCGACACTATCGGGTTAGGTTTGCTCACCAGTTCTCGACCAAAAAAGCCCTGACTAAACATCAAACTGGCCAGCGCAGGCACCACCACTAATGCCACGACTAAAGAAGCTGCCATCGCTAATAAAATGCTTTGCGCCATCGGTTGAAACAACTTGCCCTCAACGCCTTGTAGCGTAAATAGCGGGGCAAAAACCACCATGATAATGATCACCGCAAAAAACACCGGCTTAGCCACTTCTTTGGCCGCAGCCAGTATGCATTGTGTTGCTGTGCCAGTATTGGTTGTTGACTCATCTTTACCTTGTTTTGCTAAGTGTTTGAAGATGTTTTCCATCATCACCACTGCGCCATCAACCATCATGCCTATCGCCACAGCCAAACCACCAAGAGACATTAAATTAGCCGAAATGCCATGATATGCCATTACCGTCAAAGCCATACCAATTGACAGCGGAATTGACATTAAAACCAACACCACCGCACGCAGGTTTAACATAAATAATGCCAAAACAATCACAATAAAAACAAAGGCCTGCACCAATGCAGTGACCACGGTATCAACCGCTTGTTTTATCAAAGCGGCCTGATCGTAAAACACCTCAAAACTGACGCCTTCGGGTAATGCCTGACGAATAATCTTAGCCCGTTGGTTTATGCCATCAATTGTCGCTTTGGTATTGGCTCCAGTTCGCTTTAACACAATACCGGTCACTACCTCACCCAACGATTCAATCTCGCCATTGGCATCGCGGCGAGTCATGGTCACTGCGCCTTGGCGAATTTCTTTGCCTATCTCGACCTTTGCCACATCAGCCACAGTAACTACTGTTCCTTCTACCGTTTTAACTGGTGTTTGGCCCAGTTCTGCCAATCCTTGCTTGCCGTGGCTCATCCAACCTACACCACGAATGACCAATTGCTCTTGACCGCGTTCCATATACCAGCCGCCAGCATTTTCATTGTTGCCCTCAAGCGCCTTAACAATCTCATCTTGAGTCAGTTTGTAAGCCAACAATTTCGACGGATTAACATTCACTTGATACTGGCGCACATCACCACCAAATGACAAAACATCAGTCACCCCATCTATGGGCATCAGCAACAATTTAACCACCCAGTCATTTAAACTGCGTAGCGCCATCGTATCAAAACCGGCATTAGGCTCAGCCTGCAACATGTATTGATAAACCTGACCAAGGCCAGACGTATTGGGGCCAATTTGCGGCGTACCAACACCTTGGGGTATCAAAGACTTGGCTTCTTGAAGGCGTTCAAACACCAACTGGCGAGCAAAATAGATATCGGTATTGTCATCAAATACCACCGTGATGCCCGAAAGCCCAGTCTTAGATATAGACCGCACCTGTTTCACATCAGGCAAAGCATACATCACCGACTCAATAGGAAAAGTAATTAACTGTTCAACTTCCTCAGAAGCAAGACCCGGCGCTTCGGTATTAATAGAAACCTGCACCGTAGTCACATCCGGAAAAGCATCAAGGTTTAGTTTTGGAATAATAAAAAATGCTGACAAACAAAAGGCGATTAAAACAACCACCAGCAACAAACGGTTGGCAACAGACCAATCAATTAGACGATTTAACATAGCAAACTCCTTTTTGCGTAATTAATGGTTATGCGCGTCAAAAGCGCCTTTGGCAGCTTGCGATGCAACAAAAAATGCGCCCTTAGTGACAATTCTCAAATCTGCCTGAATATCACCAATCACCGTATATTTGCCAAGTACTTTACCAAGCGAAACTTCTTGAGCCTTAAAACTGCCCGGTTTGACTTCTACAAACACTTGCCAGTCGCCATCACTACTGCGCATTAACGCCGATTGCGGCACGGCCAGCACTGGCTTAGCAGTTTTGAAAGTAAAAAACACATCGGCAAACATACCCGGATGAAACTGGTCATCGGCGTTGTTCATGATCAAACGAACCACTCGGGTGCGAGTTTCACGTGCGATAGTATGGGCTTCTTGAGCCACTTGCGCTGCAACTAGCGTATCACCCACTTTAACTTGGGCTTTAGTACCCATTGGCAACGACAGTCGGGTATTGGCAGGTAGACTGGCATCTACCCACAATTGGCTCTCATCAGCCAACTCAATTAAAGCTTCACCAGCAACCACCCTTTGTCCCTGATGAAAGTCGTCAGACAAAACAGCCCCAGCTATTTCGGCATTCAAACTGTATTCACCCAATAGGCCTTGCATTAATGGGAGCTTTTTAATGCTTTGTTCATTCAAACCAAAAGCAATCAATCGGCTGTAAGCCGCCTTGTGGTCAGTTTGAGCCAGTGCATATTTTTTACCGCCAACACTTTTTATGCCCAACTTTTGCACGCGCTGCCACTGAGACAAATCGGTCAAATAGGCCGCTTGTGCATCAACCATGGTTTCGCTAAACAAGGTCACCAAAACCTGACCTTTACTGACATGTTCACCTAAAGTGACATGGCGACGAAGCACTACAGAGTCGATGCGCGGCGACACCAAATAACTGGTATAACCGTTGGCCTTCACCTCACCGGGCGCGTAAACCTGATAGTCCATAAAACGGGCGGTTAAAGGGGCAACTTCAATGTCAGCAAGGCTAAGTTGTTTGACCGACAGATTAATTGTTTGTGCGGGTTCTTCTTCATGTCCATGCTCATCCTCAGCAAAGACATTAAAAGAGACAGTGCTAGATATAACAGCACCAAAAAAAAGGAAACAAGATAAAACCAGTCCAAACCGAACGTGGCGAAAAGAATGCACAAAAGATGCGTTCATGGCAAAACTCCAAAATACAAAAAACGGTATAGAGTTGATGTTTAGGATACTATCCCATCATCAACACGAAATTCAGGTAGGAAAAAACCGTTTAGCTTATTGGAGGGCGGTAAAGTGATTTTTGAGCAATGTTGTCGTAATGCACTGAAAAACCTAGCACATTATCGTCATCAATAAAAAATAAATATAAATTCGGCGTTTGAATAAACACTTTGGGGGCATGTTCACCGTGGTGGTGGTGACACAAATGTGCGTGATGTTCTTCTTGATGCTGCTCACTTGAACTGTCATGCTGAGTTTCATCATGTCCTGTTTCAAGCCCGTGATGAATTTGGTCATGTTCATTGTTCACTTCTACCTCAATGGACGAGGCCACCGATTGCAGTGTAAAAAACAACAAAAAGACACTAATAAAGCAAATTCTCACAATGACTACATTCATATCCAGCAAGTAACAGAGCGCGAAATGTATCACTTTTGCCTGTTTTTTTCAACCTTCCATATCAAGTGGCAATAAAAGTTGACTCAAGATTAAGCTAAAATTTTGCGCATCCCAAATTAGCCACTTGCCGTTCCAGCTTGGCACTATATAATGGTGAAAACCTCAATTAGCTGTAAACTCTCCCCCGGGCATGGATAACTTTAAACTCAAAAATTGGATTGTCGACGTCAAATCCCGGCAACTCAGGGCGCAAGGCCAAGAGCAGTCCACACCCGAGTTGCCAAAGTTGGTGATAGACGTGTTGACTTATTTTACCCTTCACCCGGGAGAAGTCGTCAATAACCAACAATTGGCCCAAGCGCTCTTACCAAATGCCAAAGAACCAAATGCCAAAGAGAAGAGCGCCGAAGCTGAAATCGCCCAAGCCGTACAAAAGCTCATTGATGTGTTTGGCGATACAACCGCCGACAATCAGGTCATCGAACCTTTAGGTGACAGAGGTTACCGACTAGTTGCCACGCCACAACCTATTGTTCAATCAAACGCCCCACTACCTCCAGCAACAGCCACCGCGTTTGCCATGAAAAACAAAAAAAAACACGGTGCCAAACATGCTTATGGCAGTTTGGGTCTAGTGGTATTGGTGATTTTTTTCGGTCTTATCATCAGCTTAGTCAGTTTATCTATTTACAAGCAAACGCCTGTTTTTTCGAGCAATATCAACAGTAGCCCAGAACATCGCGGTGAAGTGAATTTATTGGCGATTTTGCCTTTTGGCAATCTGTCGGGTGACAACAAATTTGACTACATTAGCGATGGCCTCACCGAAGAAATCATCCAAAGTCTGAGTAACCAAACCTCAATAGATATCGTTGCCCGTACTTCAAGCTTTAACTACCGAGACAAAATCAAAAATGCTTATCAAGTCGGTAAAGCCCTCAATGCTTCACATGTTTTGACCTGTTATATCAAACGTCACAAAAACCGCGTAGAAATAACAGTGAACCTTTCTCAAACCGTCCGTGGTGCGCCTATATGGACCCACATTTATGAACGTCAATATGAAGATTTAGTCGCCATACAATCAAACATTGTGCGTGATGTGATCACACAATTAAAATTGCCTAACAAAAAAACACCTAAAATAGCCAACCGATTAGGTCAGGGTGATATAGAGGCATATGACGCCTATTTACAAGGCCTTGCCCATAGCAAGCTATTCACAGCTTCATCGCTAAAAAAAGCGGTGCAGTTATTCCAGCAAGCCATCAACAAAGACAGTCAATTTGCCCAAGCGTATGTTGCCCTTGCAGATACTTTATTATTGCAAATCAACCATGGTTTTTTGCCGCAACAAGAGGCTGCCAACATGGCCAAAAAAGCGCTAGATAAGGCCTTGCAATTATCCCCTTTCCTAGCTCACGCATACGTAAGTTATGGACATTTAAGAGCAAGAACTGGTCAACAGCTTGCTGCCCTCATTTCCTATCAAAAAGCCGTTAAACTAAAACCCAACGATGCCCCAGCCCAATTCGGGCTGGGTATGTTGCGTCATCAACGACTCGAGCTGAACTTGGCCAAAGAAGCGCTGATTAGAGCGTTGAAAATGGATCCCCAACACTTAGGCATCAATCGTTATCTTGGTCTGAATTTATTGTCGATGGGAGAGCTAGAAAATGGCGTAAAATACCTAACACGAGGAATTGATAGTGACAGCACAACGGTCGACATTGAAATGGAGCTCGCGCGTTGGTACAACCATTACGGCAAGCGTGACAAAACCAGCCAATGGGCCAAAGTTGCTTATGGTAAAGCGCCCGAACAACACCTTGCTTCAATTGGTATGGCATTGGGTGCCACAGACAAAACCACAATGCACCAATGGCTTGGCCAAGCTCGCAAGCTAGACGCAAGTGAGCAAGTCAATTTTTTACCCAGTGTTAAACTGTTTTATTACCAAGGTGATACTGACTCGTTGAGTCAATACGTCAACAAAATACTGTTTACCAACGCAGGTCAGTTAGATACCAGCAAACCGTTATTATGGCAACTTTGGGCAGGTATCAGCAAAATCAATAAACAGGATTATCAACAGGCTGTGCGTTTACTAGAAATCGCTCTACATCAATATCAAGCGCCCACCTCTAACCCTCTTGAACAGCTTCAACTGGTTAACCAACTGGCCTTTGCGTACAGTAAACTCGGCGACAACGAAAACATGGCAAAACAACTTCAACGTTCACAAGAGATTCAACACCATCTATTAGATCACGGTGTCAGAACGCCGTTTTTAGTCGCTCAAATGGTGGCTTATTACACCATGAAGGGTGAGCAAAACAAGGCCGAGCAACTGTTACAAAATGCCAGACTCAAAGGCTGGGATCTTAACCGCTATATTACCAGTGACGCGATATTTGAATTGCTACCCAGCCGCGCCAACTATGTTGGTGTATAACTGATGATGTATCTAACAAGCTGGAAGTAAATGTCGATGAATAACAACCAAGCAAAACACTATTTACTATCAAAACCCCAAGCGATTGAAGATTATCCATTTGGACCAGACGTGGCCGTCTTCAAAGTTAAAAACAAAATGTTTGCAACGTTAGCGCTAGGGAATGACACGCAGCATTATTGGATGAACCTCAAATGCGATCCAAACGAGGCCTTGATGGTTCGCGATATTTTCCCCTCGGTTATTCCCGGTTACCATATGAACAAGATACATTGGAATACGGTGATACTTGATGACACCGTGCCCAAGGGGGAGATAGAGCGAATGATTGATAATTCGTTTTTATTGGTGGTCAAGGGTATGACCAAAGCGAACAGAGTGTCTATTGAGCTTTTGCTTTAATGTCATCACCCCGGTTCTTTTTGGTCAAACCAGCGAGAAAATTACGCACGACCTGATCGCCCGCTTCAACATAATTGCGATGCCCAGGTTTTCTGAAAAACGCCGACAATTCAGACTTCGATAAACGAAAATCGACCAAACCGAGAATTTCAATCATGTCTTCGGCTTTTAATTCCAGCGCAATACGCAGCTTGCGCAGCACTTCATTTTTGTTTAACTTGCTTTTCACAGGTTCCGGCGCTCTGCCTTCTTGTTTGCCACGAAGATGAATAATCAATCCATCAAGAAACAGCGCCAGCAAAGAATCACGGCATAAGGTAAAATCTTTTGCGTCTTCTTTGGCGATAATCTTATGCAGGTATTCTTTGTCTATTTCGTTGTCCATCAGCTTGAAAATAGACAGCATTTGTTGGTCATTAAGACTCAGCGCAAAACGCAAGCGTCTAAGGATGTCATTGTTGATCATGTGGCGTGTTCGCTTCTGTGTTGAGGGCTGTATTTGAACAGCTAAGGTATTCGGTTGAACGACAAGACCTGCAATTATATCAGGTTTACATTATAATGGCTGCATTAACCAAAAATCAGGGGATTTCATGAAAGTTTGTGGTGTAGAATTAAAAGGCAATGACGCAATTGTCTGTTTGTTGTCGTTCGAAGCAGGTTTGTTCGCCCTTCCAGAGTGTAGAGTCAGTAAAATCACCATTAATGATGCCAGCGACGCGCATCAATTAAGGCATTTTCAGTTTACGTTTAACAAGCTGATGAGCGATTACAAAATCGATAAAGTGGCGATTAAGCAACGTGCAACCAAAGGCAAATTCGCCGGTGGTCATGTAGGCTTCAAACTCGAAGCGGCTTTGCAATTGTCTGAATCTTTAGACGTTAGTTTGATGAGCACTAACGACCATAAAGAAGCACTCAAAAGAACCGAGTTGACCATAGAATTCAAAGATACCGGGTTGAAAAAATTCCAAGAACAGGCGTTTACCACGGCCTTTGCCTTTTTAAGTCGCTAAATACTCAGCACTTAAAAGGTATAGTAAACACTAAAAAAGAACCAAAAGGACAAAGTCCCCTAAGCATATGCAACGCAGCGAAGAAGACATTTACGCCACCCCCAACTCAGATCCAGATACCGGTTCGGTGGCGCAAAAAATACTCAGCGAACAATCCATGCTCGGCGTGATTGTAGGCAGTTTGAGTGCTGGTATTCCCAGCACGTTAATTTATGCCCTAATTGTTGGTATGCACACCTATCCATTTCTCGCTTATCTGCTGCCTGGGCTACTCATTGGTTTTACTTCACGCTTTTGCGGACGTGCAATTGAGTTTCGCTTTCGCCTAATGACAGGTGCCATCACCCTAGTATTGCTGCTTGTCATCAACTACATACTCACTTACCCTTCCGGTTTGCTACTGTCTTTACCTTCAGTCGTAATTGCCATCATAGTGTCTAAACGCAAACTGACCCGCGAAGAAAACACCGCCCTTGCCCGCTGGCAAGCCTTGGGCCGCTAACCTTTTTTCGCCTTAGGTTGTTGTTAAAGTCAAAAGATCTTACCACGGGTAAACCCATTGCACCGCAATACGCCAAATCGGGTTGAACAAAACCGTAAAATACACTTTAATTAGTTAGTCTTCTTTGAGAGAAATTAACCTAGCAAAATGCTTAAAATTCTGCGACTTACGTTACTAGTATTGCTGTTTTTCCAACCCTTGGTCCAAGCTGAACAATCCAACACAACAGCGCAACAGTATGACGTAAAATCACTAACCCTAAAAAACGGACTAATCCAATCTTCTGTGCGTGGTATTGTGCAAAGTCGTGATGGCCTGATTTGGCTCGGCACAGAAGCCGGTGTTCAGGTGTTTGACGGGTTACATTTAAAGCGCCTTGATCACATGATAACAACGCCCGCCGACTTCGATATGCCAACGGTTTGGGTAAATCAGTTGCTTGAGACCCACAACGGCGATATTTTAATTGCCACTCGCCGCAACGGCTTGTTCAAGTTTGACCCAATAAAAAGTAGCATTGTTCAATTTACACCCGATGGATTTGCCCAGCAGGTGCAGGTCAAATTTCCGTTTTATCAAGTCTGTGAAGACAGCGCACAAAAGCTTTGGGCAGTAACCGACAATGGTTTATTTCAACTCGACGCTTCCGTTGGAAATTGGCAGGTCATCATTGCCTCCACCAGCGACAACCGCTTTACCGATATAACCTGCCTGAAAGACAGTATAATCGCCCGTCGTGCCAGTGAGCTGGTCAAATGGCATATGCACAACAGCGAGATTGAAACCTTACCAATTAACTCCAATGCCGACAGTTATGATTCATTGCTAATCAAAAAAATCGCCGCCCAATACACCTTAGTCGGCAAACAAGACGGTTTATTTCGTTTGACTAACGATTTCTCCAAACTGGTCAGAGTCTGGCCGGTTCAATCGCAAAACCCAGATATGGCCGCAGACACTTCAATGGCGGCAGTAAACGACATTATGTATCACGACAAAGATTCTGTTTGGTTGGGCACCCAGTTTCGCGGCCTTATATTGGTTGAATTATCCAGTGGTAAAGTACTCAAACAATTGACGAGTGTGCCCGACAACGAATTTTCATTATCGGGCAACAACATACTGCGATTAATGAAAGACCATTCTGGTTTGCTGTGGGCCAGCGTTTACGGTTTTGGCCTTGACCGCTTATATATGAACCAAACGGCAATGAAAAGCTACATAACCTATACCGAAGACCCACTGATAGACAATGACATCACCGCGATCACCGAAGGTCCCGACAATTCTATATGGTTTGCGGTCAACCGCACTGGCGTCAGGCGTTTGTCGTTGTCAGATATGTCCAATACGGATTTCACCCCACTGGTACTCAAAACCTATAAAAAATATGTCCCAAACGAGCTGCCCTATATTTCTGACATTGAATTAGACAGCCTTAACCGTCTGTGGTTTACCAGTAATAAAGGCATATTTAGGGTCAGTATAACCACCAACCACAGTCAATTTTACCCCCGTGAAAAAAATAACCCCAATGGCCCTCGAGTGCGTGGACGAGATATTTTTAGCGACAAACATAGCGTTATGTACGTCACAGACGAAGGTGCTATTTTGCGCTACAACGTATCAACAGACAGTTTTAAGCGGCTCCCCATTGCCCCAGAATATGAAGTAAGTAGTGCCCAAGATATTAAAGCCAGAGTAAAAGCGATTGTGCAACACCCTGATGATTCAATTTATGCACTAGGGGGCCAAAACATCTATCGATTGAACGAGAACGAACAGTTAGAACCGCTACTAGATGCTACAGTACTTGGCGAAACCTTTGGCGGTTTGGTTAACTCATTTACTATCGACAACGAAGGTCATTTTTACATTGCTGGGCGTGGTGGTTTAATCAAAATATTTGAAGCACAATCAAACGCGCCAAAACTTGAACTTTACCCCGGCAAAAACTTACCTGACAACTACTTTTACGCAATTGAGCTCGACAATAGTGGCGACCCATGGTTGTCTACCAACAATGGCGTTGTTCATTTTGATATGCAAACTAAGCAATACAACCAATTTGGTTTATCTGATGGGGTTTTGGTGCGCGAATTTAACGGTAGAGCCAGCTTTAGGCGCAACAACGGCCACCTGATATTTGGCGGCATTGATGGCTGGACCGTTATTGCACCAGAGCAAATTATTCTAAACAAAAGTACCCCTAGACTAAGTTTATCTAGCTATCAAATCGGCACAAAAACAGCAAAAACAGCTTTGCCCGAACAGGGTATTAATATGTTATTTGCCGATCATTGGCTGCAATTTTCGTTTTCAGCGCTAGATTACCGCAGCCCTCAAGAAAACCTTTATTCATACTACCTCGAAGGATTTGACCCAGACTGGCGCAGTTTTGGCAATAAGTCAGAAATCAGCTATACCGGGTTACCTCCGGGAAAATATATCCTACATGCACGCGCTGCGACCAAGCGCGGCGCCTGGCACGCCGAACCACTTTCTATTGAGCTTAACGTTGCACCACCTTTTTTTCGCTCTACAGCGGCCTATATCAATTATGCTATTTTTGTCATAATTTTGATTGGTGCAGCCATTTTGTATAGCCGCAAATTAAATGTAGAAAGGGCAAATAGCCTTGCAATGATTGAGACCTCTCAACAAAGAATGAAACTGGCGTTATGGGGTTCAGGCGACTCTATTTGGGACTGGCACATCACCGATAACGAAATTTATCGTAGCAGTTTGCATTTTTTAGGTTTTAATGAAGAAAACACAGCCAATACCATCGAAGCGTTCAAAGAGATGATCCATCCCCAAGACCTCGATGTATTTGAGCATGAGTTGGGTGAAGTACTGGCCTGTCATACCGCAGAATATTGTGCCCAATACCGTATAAAACATAAAAATGGCAGTTGGTTATGGGTGGCAGATCAGGGCAAAGTGATTGAAACCACCGCCAGTAAAAAACCAATTCGTATCAGCGGCACCATACGTGATATCTCTATCACCAAACGCTACGAGCAGGAGCTTGAGCAACTGAACGCCGAACTAGAACAAAAAATACAACAACGAAGCCAACAATTTGCCGATCAAAACGAACAATTAAGCGATACCCTTGGTAACCTTAAAAACACCCAAAACCAATTGGTTGAATCCGAAAAAATGGCCTCGCTGGGCAACTTAGTGGCCGGTATTTCCCACGAAATAAACACACCAGTAGGCGTCGCTTTAACCGAGGCCAGTAACAATACGCTGACGATTGAGCAGCTACAAAACCAATTTCTTGAACGTAAGTTAACCGTCAAAGACATGGAAAAAGGCATCGCCAAGCTTAAAACGTCTAACGAATTGATAGAAAGCTCCATCAACCGTACCGCCCAGCTAATTCAAACCTTTAAACAGGTCGCGGTAGATCACAATCATCACGAATGGCGCATCATCGAATTGCCGATTTATTTAATCGAGGTTATACCAACCTTTAACTCGCAACTAGACAAAACCAACTTCACCATTGAGGTTGTTGATGGGCCCTTCTTTGATGTCGAATGTGCCCCAGGAGATCTTTACCAGATAATCTCACAACTGGTGCACAACAGCATCAATCATGGGTTTAATGGCCGTGACCACGGAAAAATCATCATCGAAACAGAACACTGTGGCGATCATTGGCAGCTTCGCTATTCTGATAACGGCAAGGGGGTAGACAACAATACACGCGATCATATCTTTGAACCGTTTTACACCACACGGCGCGCAGACGGTTATGCCGGACTAGGTATGCATCTAGTATTTAATATCGTCTGTCATTCTCTGGGCGGTACAATTGAATGTAACAGTAAAGAGGGTAAAGGCATTCTTCTAACCATGCACTTGCCACTGCGTAAACCTAATAGCCCAGTAGACGAAGATGAAGAAGCCCTCAAGGCGTTCATAATTTAGCCAGATTACCCAAATCTTGCTATAGTGAAATATAGTGGAATCAAAACGTTTATCTTAAAGTACCAAGCAACACATCTCAGGCAAAAAGGAAACAGGGACCATGCCACATAGCATTAAAGTTTTACCCACCCAAAAAATCGTCAACGTAATATTCGACGGCGGCGTAAATTTAGACGAACGAATTGCATCGGTAAAAGAGGTCTGTAACCTATTGCCGCCCGATCCCCCCGTATTGCTGTTAATTGACGTTAGAGCACTGATAAACCTAATGTCCAACCCCGAACAAGAATATTTTGGGCGTTTTCTCGCCAATAAAACAGAATTCAAACAAGCCAAAGTTGCCGTACTCAGTAATCCCCAAACACACAACCCCAACACCATTATCAATAACGTTGCTTATCTTAACGGTTACCACCTAGTGCCCTTTACTTGTCGTTCTGAGGCTATCTATTGGCTTGAGGGGAGCGTGGTATAAATATAAAGAAATTAAAACGAACGATAAAGCTTAAAGCTGATTATGAATTGATAATTGCAGGTGAAGTTATAAATGATAATGAAGGAAGTTTAGCAAGGATGTTATTAAAGCAGGGGGAGGAAATAAGAAAAAAGGACCATCATTGAAACGTTGGATTTTTATGATGATCCCTTCGCCTTACGACTTGGATTTGGTTAGTTCGATTACTCGATCTATAGATACAGTGTAACCTGTCATTTAGGATTTTTCCAGCTTTGTCATGCGACTATTCAACATTTGTTGCAGTGAACAACTAAGCAATTGCAAAATACTTGCAAAAATCGCTTATTTTATCTGTGTAGCGTGTCCGTCTTGACCAATAATGCGGCTGATTGACTGATTACAACTGTAGGTAAGGCCAGTCAGCTAAAGACCAAGGTTTGATTAAAATAGTTTGATTTGTGACAAAATAAATATTCAATTGACCAAAAAAACAGAATATATTGGTCAGTCTTCTTGTTGAGGCGATTCAAAATGACCATATTTACCAACACACAAATCACTGTCGATGATATCCCTGCTGTATCCTCAGTCGAATTTAGCGAATTGCACCCCAAATATCGCTGGGTTAATCTCAGCAGTACCTTCATTTGGCTAGCCGTCCCTGCAATACCTCTGGCCGTTGTGTTACCTAAAATACTCAAATCACAGTGGAGCCTCTACATATGGTTCGCCATCGCCGTTATTGTGTGCCTATCTTTTGTGTTCAGCTATTACAGCGCCAAAGTCAGCCGTTACGCCCTTCGAGAACACGACATACTCTTTCAACAAGGTTTGTTTTGGCAAAAAACCACCGCAGTGGCCTTCAACCGCATTCAGCATATTGATTTGACCCATGGACCAATGGAACGCAAATACCAGTTTTCGTCGCTGAAGTTTTTCACCGCTGGGGGTAGCTCTGTTGACTTAAAAATTCCAGGACTGCCCAAAGATGATGCCGAGCAAATTCGCGCCATGATCCTTAGCAAAATCAACAAAGACGCGGCTCAAGACACCTCTGAAGACTCTTCACAAGGGCAAGAGGCGCCAACGCATCATGACGAATGAATCAAACGCAACACCTACCACAGAGCAAACCCAATGGAAGCGGCTATCACCGGTCGCCAGCGTTTATTATCTATTTAAAACCGTTAAGGCTTTCATTGGCCAAGCGGTGCCCTCACTGGCGCCATTGGTTATTGTGCTGCTTAATTCAGACGACAAAGCGCTTATCGCCTCCTTAGCCGCGGTTGGTGTTGTCACCTTGCTGGTTTCGTCTTCACTACTGCAATACTGGTTCTTTCAATATCAGCTGGTAGACAACGAAATCAAAATCAATCAGGGCGTCTTTAAAAAACAACACCGGGTGATTAACTTCGACCGAATACAAAACATCAACATCAACCAACCCATCTACTTTCGGCCATTTGAGCTGGTGATATTGGTGATAGAAACCGCTGGCTCAAAAGGCGGCGAAGGCGACTTAGCGGGCATAAGCCAACCAATGGCCGAAGATATTCGAGACAAAATACTGCTGCGTCAGAGTCAAATAAAAGTCGAGCAAGACGAAGCAAACAATCAAACATTAGACGACCCAATCGACACAACGCTCGCCACTGAAAAAACAGACCAATTAATTTCCACCGCCTCAACCGGCGACCTCATTCGTTATGGCTTGTCTAATAACGGCATGTATATATTGCTGGCTTTTATGGCACCGGTTTTCAACAAAAGCGAAGACATCATTGACTATTTCTTTTCTAAGGCAGAGCTCAACGCCATAGTCGAAGCGCTTGGGGGAAAACTCATTGGTGGCATCATCATCGTTGTTGCGTTGATACTCAGTGTATTTTTATTGCTGATGCTAATCTCGGTTTTGGGCTCTATTCTTAAATTTCATAATTACCGACTGACCCTGACCGACGAAACGCTCAAACGCAAAAGTGGCTTAATCAACACCCAAGAAGAATCGTTAAACCTGAGCAAAATACAGGCCATTGCCCGGCAGAACAATTTTATCGGTCATTGGCTTGGCCGAGAAAATCTAGTATTACGACAAGCTGGCGGCGGCGGCAACAAACAACAAACAAGAAACAACCTTTTTATCGTGCCCGCCCGCACAGCAGAACAATCTGAGCAATTGATTAAAACGCTTTATACCGACCATTTTGATCAAATTGAGACTCACCCAATCAACAAACGATACATCTTAAAAACCTTGCTGCTAACTTTACTGTTGCCCGTGGTACTCATCAGCATCCCATTTGTCATACAACAACATTTTTGGGTGATGTCTTTTTACCTGCTGCCACTGCTGTGTTATCCACTAGTCGCCAAGCGCTGGCGCAACTACCGCTATGGTAAAACCGGCGAATACGGACTGATTAGAACCGGGTTTATCGGACATAAACAGGTGCTTTTCCCACTGTTTAAAGTCCAGCGAGCGACGATTAGCCAATCGATAGTGCAAAAACGCCGTAACCTGGCCACCTTGACCATCTATCTGGCCAGTGGCAAAATGCGCATCCCCTACATGCCGGTAGAACATGCTCGCCAGTGGTTTGACCAAATTTACGCAAAAATAGAAACCGATGCACGTCCGTGGTTTTAGAATGACAAAAATAAAGATAAAGAGAGAAACAACATGAGCCAACAAACTGAAATTGAAGCCGCAGTATTTCGCCGCCTCTTAAAACACCTAGACGACAACAAAGACGTACAGAATATCGACCTGATGATCACCGCCGATTTTTGCCGAAACTGCCTGTCAAAGTGGTATATGAGTGAAGCCGAAGAACGAGGTGAAACAGTAGACTACGATGCAGCGCGTGAAAAGGTGTATGGCATGCCTTATTCGCAGTGGAAAGACAATCATCAAACCAAAGCCACACCAGAGCAAATGGCAGCGTTTGAAGCTCGCCGAGAAAATAAATAGCGGGATAGGTTTAACCTTATAGTTAGGCCTTTATGAAAGTAAAATCCTCATACAAAAACTGCCATCCAAAGATAGCAGTTTTATTTTTTGCTGATGCCACCTGCGTTTTCAGCTGAACGTCATCACAAATTCAACGCCAAGTAACATAACCAAACTACACATGCCGGTTAATAATACCGATTCGCCAAAGCGGGCGGTTTGTTCTGATAATCTGTTTCTCATAATACTATCTCCAATTTACTTCAAAAAGTCCTTGAGGGTTAAAAGATTTTCACTTCAGAGCAATTGCCCTTTGTGTTGTGATGTTGGACATTCTAGCCCTTACACCTTGATAACCGTTATTTGAATTAGGACATAAACTAACAAATTACGGTCATTCGTTAATATAACGGCCAATTATTGCAATTCTTTAACAAGTTTTTCTTAAAATTGACAGTTAATGGCTCAATTGCCGGTTTTACAAGCAGATTATAGCCATTATGACTGTCCCTTGAGAAAATCCCATTAACAAAACTGAGTTTAAAACAGACGACTTACTGCAAGGAAGAGTTTATAGAGATGGAGAAGGTTTAGGGTCTGTTGCTGGTAAATGACAAAAAATGCCCAGCGTAAGAAGGGTGTAGATTTACTCGGTTTGGCAAGACCGTAGGGGCAGCCTTTCTTATGCTATACCACTGAATCATATAGATAATGAATAAAAGGACAGACATGAAAGTCTACCCTTACGGCGCAATTTTAAATTAAATCTACAACCTCACTCCTTCAATAGACAAATACATCTCAACATTTTTAGATTTTGGTCCCAAGTCAGCCATAATGCCAAAATCGGCTAAAGCAAAAGTGGTTTTGCCTTCAAAGCCTTGGCGATAACCGCCCCATGGGTCTTTACCACCGCCAATTTCAGTCACATCAATGGCGATATTTTTAGTTACGCCGTGCAAAGTCAAATCGCCGTGTAATACCGACTGTTTGTCGTCTTTTACGACGACTTTAGTCGACACAAAAGTGGCCTGAGGAAAATCTTTAACATTCAAAAAGTGTTTGCCTTTTAAGTGTTTGTCACGCTCAGCATGGTTTGAATCTAGGCTTGTTGTATCCACAGTTAATGCAATTTTGGTCTCTTGAACCTTGTTTGCATCGTAGCTAAATTTGCCCTCGAAGTCTCTGAAATTGCCTAACAACCAGCTGTAACCCAAGTGCTGAATTTTAAACTGAATAAACGCATGTGCGCCCTCAGTATCCACCACATAATCAGCGGCGCTAGCCTGCATTGATGCAACTGACAATGCCAGTGCAGGGATTAACGTTTTAGCGAGTGTCTTTTTGATGTTCAACATGATAGATACCTTTTTGTGTCGTAATTAAAAGTCATTTGAATTAATTGTTAAGAATATGATTTATGCGCTAGGAGTAACTTTGAGCATTTTGACCAGTGTGCCATCACGGTCAAAAAACTGGTGTTTAATGGCAGCAAGAGCATGCAAACCTGCCATTGAAATAAGACCTACGGCCAGATAAAAGTGAATTGCACCGGCAATATCTTCTTGATTGACAATGCTGGTGAGCGTGGCAGGAATTGTAAACCAGCCAAACACATCAATTGCACGACCATCGGCAGTAGATATGAGATAACCACTGGCGATAACCGCACCAACCCACACATAAAGTAACGTATGAACCACTTCAGCGGCTTTTTTAACAGGCGCAGAACCAGCAATCTCAGGTTTGGGATTAATACCACGCCAAATAAAACGGCCAATCATCACAAGCGCAAGCAATACTCCCATGGCCTTATGCCAATAAGGACCTGTTTTATACAAATCATCGTAGTAACCAAGGTCAACCATATAAAGGCCGAGAACAAATAAGCCGATGATCCACACAGCAGCTAACCAGTGCAAGGCGATGGCAACCATGCCGTAACCTTTGACTGTGTTTTTAAACTGGGCGTTTTTTAGTGGTGTGTTGTTCATTTGCTTCACCTGTTTGTCTCAAATCGATGAAGCCATTTTACTTATCACAGAACAAAAGATAACCGGGAGGAAGACACAACTTCTGTGCATATATGCACATAAATAGAAAATTAGAAGAGTAGATGCGCGTTATTCGCCCTACTTAATCAAGCACCCTGCTGATACTGCGTTGCCGTTTTACCAAACTCCGCTTTAAAACAACGGCTAAAATAAGCCTGTGACGAAAACCCAGTTTCATCTGCAACATCACTTGCTCGCTTACCTTCTTTTAACATCTGTGCCGCACGATTAAGCCTAAAGGTTCGTAAGAACTCGGTGAAGTTATGATCTAACAACGCTTTTAGCTTTTTCTGCAACAAACGTTCACTAACAAACAATTCTTTGGCTGCCGTAGGCAAGTTTAAGTCTGAATCGGCATGACGCTTTTCAATCAGCGTTTGGAAGCGTTCAAGAAATTGTTGATCTTTGTCGTTTAGCTCAGTGATTAGTTCAGGCAGGGCTTCAGGTTGCTCATGTAATATCCGGCCAAAGCGTTGTTTGAGTGTTTGACGAATACCCAGCAGGTTAGTCACTCTTATTTTTAACTCGCCCTCATCGAACGGTTTAGCCAAATACTCGTCGGCCTGTTCTGCCCAACCTTGCATTCGACTTTCTAAATCGGCCTTAGCGGTGAGTAAAATAATGGGAATGTGACTGGTCAGTTCGTGGGTTTTAAGCTCGTTACAAACCTCATAACCATTTTTACCCGGCATCATTAAGTCGCTGATAATAATGTCTGGCAACTGCTTTTTAGCTACCTCTATGCCTTGCTCGCCATCCGGGGCGCTGAACACCTCGTATTGTTCAACAAACAAGCTCACCAAAAAGTCTCGCATTTCTGGCGTGTCTTCGATGATCAAAAGACTGGTCTTGGTGCTATTTTGGATTGCCACAGAACTCTGTAGTGACTGTTCTGGGTGTTCTTCAACCACAACAGGTGCTGTATCTTGAGGTTTTTCTAGTGTTTTCAATTCCAAGTCGACCGAAGATTTTGCCGCAGCTAATCCGGCAGAAGACGTAACAGAATCAACGTTCTGTTCTACCGGCAATTCAACCCTGAACGTAGAGCCTTTGCCCAATTCGGTTTGCAAATCAATGACACCACCATGAGCCTCAACCAACTCCTTAACCATCGACAAACCCAGACCCGTGCCCTGAATTTTTACGTGTTCAGGGTGGTTAATTCGCTTGAAGCGTTCAAACACTAACCCCAATTGTTCATCGGGTATGCCATAACCGCTATCGCTGACACTTATCGACACCCAATGCGGCTTAAATGCCTCGATAACCAACGAAACCTTGCCCTTTGACGCAGTGTACTTAATCGCGTTCGACAGCAAGTTAAGCAAAATCTTCTCAAGCGAATCAGACACCATATACAGTTTGACCTCGTCATACTTGCTAACGGTGAAATTCAGCTGTTTCTCTTGGGCCAGTGGTGCAAAAGACGCCATCATAAAGTCCACATGCTCTTTTAGCGACAACAATACCCGCTCTTGGTGCGGGATAGAGCTGAGCTTGGCCAACGTCAAAATTTGGTTAACCATACGCAGCAGTTTAAAACCACTTTGGCGAATAAGCTGCAAATGGCCCTTTTGGCTGCTGTCGACTTTGCTTTGCAGCAAATTATTGGTGGGGCCGAGTATCAGGGTCAGCGGCGTTCTAAATTCGTGGGAGATATTGGCAAACAGGTCGTTCTTCTGCTCAAGTAAATCTTCAATCGAGGCTTTTTGCTGCTCTATGACCAAGGCACCTTCGCGAATGGTTTTGGTGCGCTGTTCAATAATGCCTTCAAGTTTTTCAGCCCGTAAGGTCAAAGCTTGAGTACGTATTCGCATCACCAATAAAATGATAAAAACCAACAACATTGCATAACTCAAATAAGCCCAAAAGCTACGATACCAAGGTGCCAATACAGTAAACGCGACCCCCTTAGCGCTGGCAATTTCGCCGTAAACGTTTTTAGCCCTGAGCTCAAAACTGTATTTGCCTTCATATATACGGGTGTAATCTTTATGACTTTCTTGGCTCCAGTCGGACCATTTATCGTCGAACCCGCTTAATCTGTATTGGAATCGATTTTTGTCGCTGACATCAAAAGCCGCAAACGCGAACTCAAAGCGTAGCGAGTTATTCTGATAATCGAAGACCAACGATTTATCATCGCCACCTCGCAGTAGTTGTTCATCACTGCCCAAAGGGCTGATTTTACTGATTGACGGCGGTAAGATTTTACCATCGCGCTGATGCAATTTACGGTCAAAACGGAGCAGCTTATTGCCACTTTTAATCCACGACACCCCATCGGCCTCGGTGTAAATAGACGTAGCCGGATAGGTCGAAACTCTGCGGTAATCTTGGTAGTTGAGATTATATTGTTCACCTTGTTTTTCAGCCACAGCCAAGCGACTGCCGCCAATACTCGCTGAGTCTCCTTGTCTTGGTAGGGTTTCGAGCATCGACACCACGTTACCACTAGATTCTGACAGATAAAGATTTTTACGACTCAAATCGCCAAATCGAGTTTCGCCAACAAACTTATTTTGCACATCATCAAAGCGATACAAACCGCTGTCGGTATTAAAAACCACCTTGTTGTCTATTCTAGAAGGGAAAATACCACCTTTTGGCAGGCCATGGCTGATGTCGAAGTAATCGATTGCGGGCTTTGAATCAAAGCCATTGGGGAATTTTGCACGAATTATGCCTTCGAATTGGCTGTTGATCCATAAATTGCCCGTTTCATCCTGCGCTACATACCTAACAGGAAAGTTAATCTCTTGTTCGGCCAGTTGACGATATTGCCATTTGTTATCTTGATTAGATAACAAGCCTAAACCTACGCTATTGGGCACCAGAACTTGCAATTGTTCGTTGCTGTCAGATGAAACGTGCAAACGAACAAAATGATACTTGCTTTGAGAAGCCAAACTTGTGACCTGCAGGTTGTCTATAAGAAACAAATTGGAATGACAAGCTGCCAACAGTCCTTTGCTGGTTTTGAGTAGTTTAAAACACACATCGTCAGCCCCCTGTGCTCGTTGAAATCGTAACTTATCCTCTTGCTTGTCCAATCGATAGATGCCATCGCTAGTGGCCGCATAAAAGTAACCCTGATGGCGAATGACTGAATACACATATCCTTCTAGTTGATCTTGCTTATCAAAAAACGTCAAAGGAGAAGCCACCTCAATTCTATCTAATCCATTTCGCATGGCTAACCACAGACCATTTTGACTATCTTGATGTAATGCAATGATAGACTCGTCTGACAAACCTTCGTTTACTGTCAAAAAACGCACTAAATCACCGTTTTTGGTGAGGATCAATAGACCTTTATTGTCACCCAACAAAGACAATGCTAATTGCCCGTTTGCCAGCCACTGCGCTCGATATATTCTACTGTTGGTTAATAATGCCTTCACTGCACTGCCAACAACCCAACGGGTAAACTTGTTCTGACCATACCGATACATTCCCTTAGTCGGCGTAACCAAAAGCAATTCATCGTCAAATGGCAATAACGCATAAATCGTTTTGTCGGCAAAAAAATCGCCACTGACAAAAGGTGTTAGTTGCCCGTTTTTAAGCTTGGATAATCCCACCCTTCGTAATTGAACAATCAATGAATCACCGATAACCGTCGAACGATGAAAAGTAGACTTTGGCGGCCTTAGTGCCTTCAAAACCTGTCCGTCCCACCAGTATATTCGCGACTTTGCACTAAAGTAGACGCCTTCAGGTCTGACAAATGTCTCTTTATAAACCTCAGTATCTACGGTCTTGTCCGATGTTACTGGCTTAAGCGAATAAAATGTCACAATACCTTGTGCATTAACAGCCAAGTATCCAAAATCGCCAGTACAACCAACGTACACTTTACCGTCAGAACTAGCGGCAAGTGAACGTGGCTTAATATTTATTGTGGAAGGGATCACTTGCCATCGTGTGCCGTTATATAAATAGACACTATGAGTGTTAGCAAAATACAGGTTTCCCTTTGAATCTTGGGTGATGTCATTAACACGCGCATCCGCACCAAAGCTACTCAAGTCTAAGTTCTAAATCAAATATTGAACGGTTTCATCGAAAAGATTCAACTCTTTTGCAGCTACAGATAAATTGAAAACCACAACCAGCAACAAGCCAAGAGAATATTTGATGAATTCTGACAATAGTTTCATTGAAGATTTTTCCGGTTCTAAATTGACAAGCTAATGTTTAAGACAAAAATGCATTATTTATGATGGTATTTATCATTGTCCCCCATCAAAACCCCGACATTTTACGCAAAACCGTGTGTGAAAGTACAATGATAAAAGGTGGTATACGATTAACCCACTGATTTTAATCTAGTTTTTTAAAGTTAAAATTGTGCGCCATTTTACTAACGGCGCTTTACAAACCATCGTTATAATGGCTTCAAATTTAACGGACTGACAACAACGTCAACCAATTCAACAAACCTAGTAAAGGATAACCATTATGTATGAATTAACTCTAGAGCAATTGACGCAAATTTCTGGTGGTGTAATCGAAACTGAAGTGGTCGTGAACGACACAAAGCCCACAGGTTCGGCAGACGGCGCAACCGATGGTGGCGGGGAAGATACTGATACGGGTCCAGGTACTTAGTGAGATCCTAATACCGTACTAATCATTAAAAATCCCCGACCCCTTCCTTCGGGGATTTTTTATTGCGTATTATTTATCACGTAACAAATAAGGGTTTGTAGGCCAAAACAGGTGATGGTAAAGTGGCGAAAAAGTCATTATGCTTAATATCAAACACTTGCGGTAAACTTTCATGCCTAATTCAGACGCTGCCAACGCACAAATATCCGCTGACAACTTACCAAAAGAAACCTTCAAGCTTGGCAACCTTACAGTCGACCCACAAACTCGCCGCATTGCCAACAAAGACCAATCTCTTGCCTGCGAACCCAGTGTTTTTAACTTGCTTTTGTATTTTTGTGCCCATAGCCCAAAAAATGGTGAAAGTGGCGAGATAATCAGCCGCGACCAAATGATAGCCGATGTATGGAAAGGCCGAGTAGTCAGTGACAATGCCATCAATCGCAAGATTTACCAGTTGCGCAAAGAATTGGCCATTTTAGACAGCGAAAATGAGTATATAGAAACTGTCACCAAATACGGCTATCGCTTGTCACATCCGATAACCTCAGTAAACCCTCAAGCACCTATCCTCCAGCCTCAGCTACCAACCCCCAATAAAACTCAATACCAGTGGTTATTCACAATAATTGGCGTTATTTTGCTGCTAATTATGATGTCTCAGTGGAGCAGTAAACCACAACAACGCCAACCACCCAAATTAAAACAATTGACCTCGCTACAAGGCATAGAATCTGACGCTAGCCTGTCACCCGATGGTAAAAACTTGCTGTTCAGTTTCAGTGAAAATGGCCAAGGCAGACAATTAATATTGCAACATACGGTAAGTGGCAAGCGTCAAACCCTAAGCCCTGCGTCCAGTAATAGTCCACAAGCCAATAGCGCCCTTGCCAACAGTTATGATATTCGAGGTCAATGGCACCCGAGTGGTAAGAAAATTGCGTTTGTACGAATCAATAACGACATCAATGAGCCGCACTGCGTTATATACCTAATGACGATAACCCCAAAACTTGGCGAAGCGACAAAACTGCGTGAATGTGCCGCAGCCAATCTGCCCTCACTGACTTGGGGAGAAAACCCCAATCAATTGTTTTTGGCCGAGCGCGTTAAAAAGACCCAACCTTATATCGTTTATTCGCTCGATATTGCCACAGGCAACAAAATCCAACTGACCTTGCCCTTCAAACAAAACAACATGCGTGGCGACTATTTTGTCAGGCGAAATGTCAAAGGCGACAAAATAGCACTATTGCGTTACAACGGTAGTAACGAGGTGACCGTGGGAATTTACAACAGCGAATCGTTTACATTAGAGCGCGAATTTGTACTCGACGCTCACATAAACGGCATAGCTTGGCACCCAGTCACAGAAGACTTTTACTTTAGGCGTGGGCAGCATGTTTACCGAGTAAACAACAGTGGCGAAGAGCAACAGCAAGTGTTTCACGTTGGTTCAGCATTTGGAGGATTGAGCTTTTCCAACGATGGCAGCCAATTATTAATGAGCAGTTCAGTCAACGATACCGACATATGGCAAAAACCAATTACCCCAAAAAACACAGATACTAGCACCGACCAGCCATCGACTTCGTTTATCGGTTCGACCCGCAAAGACAGCAGACCAAGATACGCCAATACCTCAAAAGCACTGGCATTTATATCGAACCGCAGCGGTAAAAATGCCTTTTGGTTGCGCGCCCCCAATGGCCAAACCACTAAAATGGCCGATTTGGACATCGATACCGGTTACCCCAACTTTGTGTGGTCGCCAGACGACAGTAAAATACTGTTTGAATACCAAGAGCAAATCTACACCATGCAGTTAAGTACTGGCAAATTAACGGTTGTACTGGACAAATCTTTCGAGGCCTACACCACAAGCTGGTCGAGTGACGGTAAAAAAATCTATTACGGTTCAACCAAAAGCGGCGACTGGCAATTGTGGTCTTACAACTTAGCAGACAAGACCAGTAAACAGCTGACATTTAACGGCGGATACAGCGGATACGACAACCCAGAGGATGGTTTATTCTATTACAGCAAGTATCATCAAGACGGCCTATGGCAGACCGATGCCAATGGTAAAGAGCAACTGATAATCGAAGATTTTTCGCTGTTGAACTGGCTCAATTGGCGAATAGTTGATGGTAAAGCCTATTATGCCAATTTAAGTGCCCAAGACCCCGGTGTGTATAGTGTTGATTTGGCGAGTAAAGAGTCAGTACAAGTGTTGAAGCAAACCAAAGGCGTGCTGCACGACTACTCTATTTCTAAGGGTGGCGAAACGGTGGCATATACCAAGCATATATCACAATCAGGGGATGTGCTGGCTTTAGTCTTTCCTTGAGGTTGAGGAGGCTACGGGAAGGTCAAGAGCCTCACTATGAAGCTTTTACTCTCAAGAGCCCCGAGGGGCTCCCAAAAAAACCTAATCAGCAAAACCAAATTCAGCGCGCCAATCAGCGTCTACAAACTTAGTCAAGTAGTTACGAATACCATCGGGCAAAATAACCACACAGTTTTGACCAGCTTTAAGTTTCTTCGCTTGTTGTAAAGCCGCCATCATTGCAGTGCCTGAAGAGCCACCGACCAACAAACCTTCTTCTGACATCAAACGACGAGCCAGCGTGAAAGACTCCTGATCGTTGGTTTTCACCCATTCATCAACCAAACCTCGGTCAAAAACCTCCGGAATAAAGTCATACCCAATGCCTTCAACATGATAATTCTTAACTTCTTCTGGGCCTGCCAAGATAGAACCTACCGGGTCAGCACCAACAATAATCGCATCAGGATGAGCTTCTTTAACTTTTCTCGCTATGCCTGTCAGAGTGCCACCAGTACCTACGCCGATGATAACCATGTCGATGGATTTACCTTCCATATCTTCAACGATTTCGCTACCCGTGCCTTCAAAATGCGCCATAGGGTTTGACTCATTAGCGTATTGGTCAAGAATGTGGGCGTTTTCGCGCTCTTGCTGAATGCGCTTAGCCACTTCAATGTGAGAATCGGGATGATCCCAAGCAGCTTCAGTCGGCGTTCGAATAATCTCTGCGCCCAAAGACTCTATAACCACCTGTTTTTCTTTACTCATTTTCTCGGGCATAGTGATCACTATATGGTAACCCAATGCCGCACCGGCCAAAGCCATGCCAATGCCCGTGTTGCCACTGGTGGCTTCAATCAATGTATCGCCTTTTTTAATGCGACCTGACTTTTCGGCATCAAGGATCATTTGGCGGGCAATACGGTCTTTGGTTGAACCACCCGGGTTCATAAATTCACATTTGGCATAAACATTACACTCAAGACCGGCAGTTATTTTATTCAGCTTAACCATGGGAGTACCGCCAATCACCTGCACAACATTATCAAAAATCATCACTCTTCCTACTTTAGTATCCATATATTTGGCGACATTTTATAGCTATGCGACCCAATAGGCCAGCTACGCTGGATGATTTTAGAGCAATTACGGTTGTTTTTTTTACCTACCTAGACGGCTACCCGGCCAGACATTAAAAAGGCTGATTAAACCGCCAATCGCATGCCAGTGCGCTAAAACCTTAATAGTGGTATATACTTAGCGGCAATCTGACCAGTTTGAAAAAACCATACTCTCATGTTCTCGAAAAACTTCTTCTTTGCTTTGGTGACAGTGACCCTTATAGCCATCGCCGCATTTGCCTTTTATGGCTTACAAAACCTCGACCGCATCATTAAACAAACCATTGAGCAAAACGGCTCACAGACCACTCAAACTGCGGTGACACTAGACAAAGTGAACCTATCACTACGCAGCGGTGAAGGGGAATTACACAGCCTACAAATCAACAACCCTGCGGGTTTTTCAACGCCTTACGCCTTTTTGATGAAACTCGTAGCAATTCAAATTGACCCTGAGACTGTGCTCGAAGACGTCATAGTGATCAAGCACATTACAATAGATGGCGCCAGTTTGGTTGCCGAACAAACAAACCTAAACAACCTTAACCTGTATAAGTTGGGCCAAAATGTAAAATCAACAAAAGCTGATACAGATTCACCGCCACCACCAGATAAAACCACACCAACCAAAACACAAAATGTTCGTTTGATGATTGAAAAAATCAGCCTGACCAACATCAACCTGCAATTAGTCACCGAATTGTTCGGCAATAAAACACTCACCCTACCTGCAATTGAGTTAAAAAACATTGGCGATAACAAAACAGGTCTTGCCCCTGACGAATTAGGCAAAGCAATAATGAAGCCTTTAATGACCCAAGTGCTCAAAGCCGCGAAGGACCAAATCAAGCGGTTAGCCACCGATCAGGCCAAAGCAAAAGCCAGAGAAAAATTAAAGTCGTTGTTCGGCAAGTAATCCTCGATTTTCCCCGCCCATTTTGTTAGCTTGCCTTTTAGTTTGAACCAACACAGGCCAGCAGGTGAACTTACACAATTGGGATCGACTCGTAATCAAAATTGGCAGTGCCCTCATTGCCCCCGGCGGCGAAGCTGTCAGCGGTCAATATCTGTTGGCTATCGCACATTTCATCACTGAATGTCGCAACATGGGCAAAGAAGTCATTCTGGTTTCATCGGGCAGTGTCGCGGCAGGTCGCCTTGCTGTTAACAGCGGTGACAACGTGCCCACCATGGCTCAAAAGCAAGCGATGGCAGCAGTGGGCCAAATGAAGATGATGGCCAACTGGCAACGCTTTTTCGACTTCCCGTGTGCACAGGTTTTACTGACCCATGGCGACCTGCGTGACAGACGCCGTTACGTCAATATTAAAAACACCCTTCGTGAATTGCTCGCCAACGACATCTTACCGATAGTCAACGAAAACGACACGGTTGCCACCCAAGAAATTAAGGTCGGCGATAACGACAACCTCGGTGCACTAGTGGCTTTGGTTGGCGAAGCAGACGCTTTGCTAATTTGCTCTGATATCGATGGCCTGTTTGATAAAGACCCCAACAAACACCCTGACGCCACTTTGATCCCTCAAGTCGAAAAAATCGACAGCACCATTTATGGTTTGGCGGGCGGCACGCTCAACAAACTGGCCACAGGCGGCATGTTAACCAAAATTCAAGCGGCCGAAAAAGCCACCACCCAAGGTATAGATACACTAATCATTAACGGATTCAAGCGGATAAGCTTTGATGCATTGATAAAAGGCCAGCCCAATGGCACCCTTTTTAAAGCAACAAGCGCCAAAACCAAAGCGAAGAAACACTGGTTGCGTCATACCTTAAAAGCGCAAGGTCAAGTGTTCATCGACCCCGGTGCAGTCAGTGCAATCAAAAACAAAGGTGCATCATTACTCAGTTCTGGTATCACGTCGATTCAAGACCAATGGCTAAAAGGCGAAGCAATTGATATTATCGACGCGCAAAGCAACCAACCTATTGCCCGGGGTATCGTTCAATATGACGCCGCAGATTTGATGAAAATCAAGGGATGCCGTAGTAACGAGATTGAAGCGATACTCGGCTACCGCCCCAGTGAAGAGGTCGTCCACCGAGACGATTTAGCATTAATAACTGAATAACACACAAAACCCCAAAAAACCCAAAAGAGACAGCCATGACTTTTTCAATGACCCAAATGGCCCAACAGGCCAAAAAAGCTGCCAATCAAATCGCGGTATTGCCCGGCACCCAAAAGAACCAAGCATTGCAAACAATGGCCGACAACCTACGTGCCAGCCATGATGTAATCATCACCGCCAACAAACTCGATTTAACATCGGCAGTAGAAAAAGGCTTATCTTCTGCCATGATTGACCGCTTAACGTTAAACCCCGAGCGCATCGACGCCATTGCCAGTGCCATTGAAGAAATCATCGCCCTGCCCGACCCAATAGGCGAAATCAATAAAATGATTGTCAGGCCCAACGGCATTCAAGTGGGCAAAATGAAAATACCGCTTGGCGTAATTGCCATGATTTACGAAGCCCGCCCCAATGTCACCGCAGATGCAGCCGCACTTTGCCTTAAAGCGGGTAACGCCGTTATATTAAGAGGGGGCCGCGAGGCATTAAACTCAAGCTTGGCAATTGCACAGTGTTTACATCAAGCACTTGAAACATACAGAATTGACCCGGCCGCAATCTCGGTAGTGCCCGACCCTGACCGCAGCCACATGAATGAATTGATGACCTTAACCGACAGCGTCGATTTAATCATTCCAAGAGGCGGTGAAGGTCTCATCAAATTCGTCAGTGAAAACAGCCGCGTACCAGTCATTCAACACTTTAAAGGCGTTTGCCATTTATACGTCGACAAAATGGCCGACCTCGACAAAGCGTTAGATATTCTGGTTAACGGCAAAACCCAGCGTCCGGGCGTATGCAACGCACTCGAAACGTTACTAGTGCACGAAGAAGTAGCCTGTGAATTTTTGCCTGATGTTGCCCGAGTTTTTGCCGAAAAAGGCGTAAAAGTGCACGGCTGCGAAGAAACATTAGATTACTTCGACAATGCTGAATTGGCCACAGATGCCGATTATGACGCCGAATACCTCGACCTCGAAATTGCCATCAGAGTAGTTTTTGATTTTGACGAAGCGATTGAGCACATTCAAAAATTCAGCTCAGGCCACACCGAGGTCATCATCACCAAAGATATTTCTTCCTCGCAGAATTTCATTAAACAAATCAACTCAGCCGTGGTGATGGTAAACGCCTCATCACGCTTCTCTGACGGTGGCGAATTAGGCCTAGGCGCCGAGATAGGCATATCAACCAGTAAGCTGCACGCATACGGCCCGATGGGTGTTGAGTCGTTGACAACTGAGAAGTTTATTGTGCTTGGTGATGGGCAGGTTAGGTCTTAAAATCGATATTTAACGGTGTGTGCGGTACACTCTAATCAGTTTAAGTCACCCCCAAATAAAAAGGCGACCCCAAGGTCGCCTTTTTTGCTGCTAACTAACAGACTTATAGAATCTTTTGATTCAACTCACCAGAGTCATATCGAGCAACCATAGCTTCCAATGAAATCGGTTTGATTTTGCTTGCATTACCGGCAGTGCCAAACGCTTCGTAACGCGCTTTAACAATGTCATACATTGCGTCAGTTGCCACTTGCAAGAATTTACGTGGGTCAAACTCAGACGGGTTATGCGCCATAAAGCGGCGGATAGCACCTGTTGAGGCCAAACGTAAATCAGTGTCGATATTAACTTTGGTTACACCGTGTTTAATGCCTTCGCAAATCTGCTCTACTGGTACGCCATAGGTCTCGCCTATGTCACCACCAAATTCGTTGATTACTTTCAACCATTCTTGTGGAACAGACGATGAACCGTGCATAACTAAATGAGTGTTAGGCAAACGTGCGTGAATGGCTTTGATGCGGTCGATAGACAAGATATCGCCAGTCGGTGGACGAGTGAACTTGTAAGCACCGTGTGAAGTACCACAGGCGATTGCCAATGCATCTACGCCAGTTTTACGAACGAAATCAGCGGCTTCTTCAGGGTCTGTCAGCATTTGTTCTTTGCTGAGTTTGCCCACAGCGCCTACGCCGTCTTCTTCGCCAGCTTCGCCAGTTTCAAGTGAACCCAAGCAGCCTAACTCGCCTTCAACTGAAACACCACACGCGTGTGACATTTCAACAGTGCGACGCGTTACGTCTACGTTGTATTCAAAATCTGATGGGGTTTTGCCATCAGCCATCAATGAACCATCCATCATAACTGAGCTAAAACCCAACTGGATAGAACGCTGACAGATTGCCGGAGTGGTTCCGTGGTCCTGATGCATGACTACCGGAATTTCAGGAAACTCCTCTACAGCCGCCAAAATAAGGTGACGCAAGAAAGGTGCGCCTGCATATTTACGAGCGCCAGCAGACGCCTGAACGATAACTGGGCTGTCTGTGTCGCGGGCAGCTTCCATAATCGCACGCATCTGTTCCAGATTGTTTACGTTAAACGCCGGAACGCCATAATCATGCTCTGCGGCATGGTCGAGGACTTGTCTCATTGAAACTAAAGCCATTTTTTGTATCTCCACTTTGTGCTGTGTACGATTGATTCTCAGGTAGTTTTATTAGCGATTTTTATCGCTTTATAATTATTTTGGCAATCACTCAATTCGATAAGTTCATGCCATTAAATCTTAGTTTGCACGTTGCTCTAGAATCTCTACCGCTGGCAATTTTTTGCCTTCAAGAAACTCTAAAAACGCGCCGCCGCCGGTTGATATATATGAAATATCTCCAGCCACGTCATATTTGTCTATCGCTGCCAAGGTGTCGCCACCCCCAGCTATTGAAAATGCTTCGCTTTTTGCGATAGCTTGCGCGATGGCTTTGGTGCCTTGTCCAAACTGATCGAACTCAAACACGCCAACTGGGCCGTTCCAGACGATAGTACCCGCATTTTGCAAAATCTCAGACAAGGCCTTTGCAGAATCCGGGCCAATATCAAAAATCATGTCGGTATCGCTAACATCTGATGCTGCTTTTAACGTAGCAACGGCCGTTTGGGAGAACTCGCTGCCCACAACCACATCGGTAGGCACCGGAATATCACCATTGTTGGCTTTGGCTGCGGCACTCAAACGGTTGGCTTCGTCAATCAAATCGGCTTCATAAAGCGATTTGCCAACGCAGTTTCCTGCTGCGGCAATAAAAGTGTTAGCGATGCCACCACCCACAACCAACTGGTCAACAACACTAGACAATGATTCGAGTACGGTGAGCTTTGTTGAGACTTTAGAGCCACCAACGATTGCCACCATTGGTCGCGCCGGGTTGTCTAGCGCTTTGCCAAGGGCCTCAAGCTCACCGGACAATAATGGGCCTGCACAGGCAGTTGGAGCAAACTTTGCTACGCCGTGGGTTGACGCCTGAGCGCGGTGAGCAGTACCAAACGCGTCCATGACATAAACATCACACAAAGCAGCCATTTTCTTGGCTAATTCGTCGTTGTTTTTCTTTTCGCCAGGATTAAACCGTACGTTTTCGAAAATAACCAATTCACCGGCTTTAGTGTCAACACCGTCAAGGTAATCGTTGACCAAGCGCACAGGAACATCAAGCGCGTCATTTAGATAGTCAACGACCGGTTGTAATGAAAAGTCTTGATTAAATTCGCCCTCAACCGGACGACCAAGGTGTGACATAACCATCACATGTGCACCGGCTTCAAGTGCCAGTTTAATGGTAGGCAATGATGCTCTAATTCGCGCATCGGATGTCACTTTGCCCGCTTTTACTGGCACATTCAGGTCTTGACGAATCAATACGCGCTGATTGGCTAAGTCTAAATCGGTCATTTTAATGACTGACATGGTAAAACCTCATCTGTTTATGTTTGTTTATTTATAAACCCGTTTTAGTGGGCGCTACATTCATTATCGCAAGTGTCGTATCGAGCATCCGATTGGCAAAGCCCCATTCGTTATCACACCACGACAGCAGTTTAACCAGCCGTTTGTGACTCACTCGGGTTTGATGACCATCAACTATCGACGAATGTGGGTCGTGATTAAAATCTATCGATACCAATGGCTCTTCGGTATAAGCCAAAATGCCTTCAAGCGAACCGTATTGAGCCGACTTTATGGCATGGTTCACTTGTTCAATGGTGACATCGGTGTTAACCGTCACACTCAAATCCATGGCGGTAACGTTAATTGTCGGCACCCGTACCGAAATCGCCTCAAACCGACCCGAGAATTTAGGCATAATACGCTCTATACCCGCTGCCAATTGAGTGTCTACCGGAATGATGGAATGGCTAGCAGCACGTGTTCGGCGTAAATCTTTGTGATAGGCATCAATCACTTGCTGGTCGTTCATCGAGGCATGTATTGTGGTAATAGCACCACTGACAACACCAAACGCATCGTCGAGTACTTTGATCATCGGCACCACGCAATTGGTGGTGCAAGAACCATTCGAAATAATGTCATGTTCAGCGTTCAGCGTATCATCGTTGATACCATATATAATCGTGGCATCTAAATCAGCTGCTGCCGGATGTGAAAATATCACTTTGGCTGCGCCTTGGTCGATATGTGCTTGCCCATCTTTACGCTGACCGTGCACGCCAGTACATTCGAGCACTACATCTATTTTGTACTCATCCCACGGCAACTTATTTAAATCAGGCTCGCTGATTAGGCTAATGTTGTCACCGGCCACATTGAGGGTAGACCCGCCTAACTCAACCGCAAAACTAAAACGGCCGTGAGCCGTGTCGTATTTTAACAAGTGGGCAATGGCCTCTGGCTCAGCCAGTTCGTTGATCACAACCACTTCAATATCACGGTTACGTCCGCTTTCGTACAGCGCACGTAATATGTTACGTCCAATACGGCCAAAACCGTTAATTGCAACTCTAATAGCCACTATTGATGTCTCATGGGAGTTAATGCATCGGGCAGCTTTTTTACAGCTGCCCGAAAGGTGTTATTGCTCAATTAAAAACTAGCGGCTTTAGAAGAACGAAGCGCCCGCTTCAACGACTTTCTCTGTAGTGATACCAAAGTACTTGTACAACTCACCAGCAGGTGCCGACTCACCAAAGGTGGTCATACCGATGATTTTGCCGTTCAAGCCAACATATTTATACCAGTAGTCGGCAATCAAGGCTTCAACTGCAACACGGTTAACAACACTAGCCGGCAATACTGACTCTTTATACTCGGCAGTTTGTGCATCAAATACATCAGTACAAGGCATTGAAACAACACGAACTTTACGACCTTGCTCACGCAAAGTAACCGCAGCGTTCATGGCCAATTCAACTTCTGAACCGGTACCAATCAAAATAACATCAGGCGTGCCTTCATCATCAGACAAAACATAAGCACCACGAGCAATGTTAGCCAACTGCTCGGCACTACGCTCGAACTGCTGCACACCTTGACGAGTGAAAATCAGTGAAGTAGGACCATCTTTTCGCTCAATGGCTGATTTCCAAGCAACCGCAGATTCAACCGGGTCACACGGGCGCCAGTTATCCAAGTTAGGCGTCAAGCGCAATGAAGCTACCTGCTCTACCGCTTGGTGAGTTGGGCCATCTTCACCCAAACCGATAGAGTCGTGGGTGTAAACAAAAATGCTGCGCTGCTTCATCAATGCGGCCATACGTACGGCGTTACGGGCATATTCAACAAACATTAAGAAAGTTGCGCCGTATGGCACAAAGCCATCATGTAACGCGATACCGTTCATGATAGCTGACATACCAAATTCACGAACACCATAATAGATGTAGTTACCGCTGGCATCATCGGCTGTTAAACCTTTTGAACCAGACCAAATAGTCAAGTTGGAACCCGCTAAATCGGCAGAGCCGCCCATGAATTCAGGCAATAAAGGACCAAAGGCATTCAAACAGTTTTGTGACGCTTTACGAGTCGCGATTTTTACCGGGTTAGCTTGCAAGTTTTCGATAAAGGCTTGTGATTCAGTGGCCCAATTTGCTGGTAACTCACCGGCCATACGGCGGTTAAATTCGTTTGCAAGTTCTGGGAATTTATGACCATACTCGGCAAATTTTTCACCCCAGTTAGACTCTTTGGTGCTGCCTGCTTTATTGGCATTCCACTGCTCATAAACGTCATCTGGAATTTCAAATGCGCCGTGTGTCCAGCCTAGTGCTTCACGAGTGGCTTTGATTTCATCTGCGCCTAAAGGTGCACCATGACAATCGTGGCTGCCAGATTTGTTAGGCGAACCAAAACCGATGACGGTTTTACAGCAAATCATGGTCGGTTTGCCGGTTTCTAATTTACCCGCTTCAATGGCTGCATTAATCGCAACAGGGTCATGGCCGTCTACATCGGCAATAACGTGCCAACCGTAGGCTTCGAAGCGTTTTGGTGTGTCATCAGAGAACCAACCTTCAACATTTCCGTCGATTGAAATGCCGTTGTCATCCCAAAATGCGATGAGTTTACCCAAACCTAAAGTACCGGCCAATGAACAAGCTTCGTGTGAAATACCTTCCATCAAACAACCATCACCCAAAAAGGTGTAAGTGTGATGGTCAACAATATCAAAATTGTCACGATTAAATTGAGCTGCCAAAGCTTTTTCGGCAATCGCCATGCCCACAGCATTTGTGATGCCCTGACCTAAAGGTCCTGTGGTGGTTTCAACGCCTGGTGCATAACCATATTCTGGATGGCCCGGTGTTTTTGAATGTAATTGACGGAAGTCTTTTAAGTCATCAATAGACAGGTCATAACCTGTTAAATGTAACAATGAATAAATCAGCATTGAACCATGACCGTTTGACAACACGAAGCGATCGCGGTCTACCCAGTTTGGATTGGCTGGGTTGTGATTCATATGATCACGCCACAATACTTCGGCTATATCGGCCATACCCATAGGGGCACCCGGGTGACCTGAGTTGGCTTTTTGAACGGCGTCCATACTAAGAACACGGATGGCATTAGCTAATTCTTTACGAGATGACATTATGGCTCCTGAATTGGAAAGGGCTAAGTTCAGCGACCAATAATAGTGCACAATTGATGGGCCGCTGAAAAACTGGCCGTATTTTCGCTTAAGCCGAGCTTTGAAGCAAATGAAAAACGAATAATTTGTGCAAGTAATCTAATGACACTACGGTGTAACAATTTATTTTAGCCATCTAGATGCAAATAATTCTATACAAGGGTCCGAGTTATCGCTTAGAATACCAGCGAATTTTTACAATATATTTCCCAACAGAGAATTAAACCATGGCGAGAACTTTATTTACTTCAGAATCTGTTTCCGAAGGTCATCCAGATAAAATCGCGGATCAGATCTCTGATGCCGTGTTAGATGCAATATTAGAACAAGACAGCAAAGCCCGTGTTGCTTGCGAAACTTACGTTAAAACCGGAATGGTTATGGTCGGCGGCGAAGTCACTACCTCAGCCTGGGTTGATATCGAAGAGATCACCCGTAAAACAGTCCGTGAAATTGGTTACACCAGCTCAGAAATGGGTTTTGATGCCGATTCATGTGCAGTTTTAAACACTATTGGTAAACAGTCTCCTGACATCAACCAAGGTGTTGACCGTAAAGACCCTTCAGAACAGGGCGCCGGCGACCAAGGTTTGATGTTTGGTTATGCTTGTAACGACACTGATGTATTCATGCCTGCTCCAGTTGAATATTCACATCGTTTGGTTAAAAAACAAGCGCAAGTTCGAAAAAGCGGTGAATTGTCGTGGTTGCGTCCTGATGCAAAATCACAGCTGACTTTCGTTTACGAAGATGGCAAGCCAGTTGGCATTGATGCTTTAGTACTGTCTACTCAGCACAGCGAAGATATTTCTTTGAAAGACTTGCAAGAAGCAATGATGGAATGTGTCATCAAACCTGTATTGCCAAAAGAGTGGATCACTAAAGACACCAAGTTCCACATTAACCCGACTGGTCGTTTTGTTATCGGTGGCCCAATGGGTGACTGTGGTTTGACTGGTCGTAAAATCATCGTAGACACCTACGGCGGCATGGCTCGTCATGGTGGTGGTGCTTTCTCTGGTAAAGACCCTTCAAAGGTTGACCGTTCAGCGGCTTACGCTGCACGTTATGTTGCCAAGAACATCGTTGCCGCGGGTTTAGCTGACCGTTGTGAAATTCAGGTTTCTTACGCCATTGGTGTTGCAGAGCCTACATCTATTAGTGTTGAAACGTTTGGCACTGGTAAATTGTCTGAAGACAAGTTGATTGAACTGGTTCGCGAGCACTTCGAATTGCGTCCACATGGTTTGATTAAAATGCTTGATTTAGAACGTCCTATCTATCAGCCTACCGCTGCTTACGGTCACTTTGGCCGTAACGAATTCCCTTGGGAAGCGATTGATAAAGTAGATTTGCTTAAAGCTGCTCTATAAAAGACGTTTTATTGAATTGAAAAGGGCTGCGCTTTGCGTGGCCTTTTTTTGTGCCCACTCCTTGGAGAAGCTCTAGATCTCAGCCCCGCCAACGAGCCCCAAAAAAGTTAACCCAAGAACAAAAACTTAGCAACAAACAACCCGGCGATGACCACCACGCTGATACTCAAGTCTTTCACCTTGCCACTTAACAGCTTAATTGCCACATAACTAACAAACCCAGCCGCAATGCCATTAGCAATTGAAAACGTGAACGCCATCATTAATGCCGTTAACACCGCAGGTGCAGTTTCGGTGATGTCATTCCAATCGATATGCGACAAACCACCCGCCATTAATATAGAAACATATAACAAAGCAGGTGCTGTAGCACACGCAGGCACAATTGCCGCAACGGGGGCGAAAAACAAACTTAGCAGAAACAAAATACCAACCACCACAGCCGTCAAACCCGTTCGGCCACCGGCAGAAATACCAGCTGTGCTTTCTATATAACTGGTTGTAGTCGAGGTGCCAAGCGCAGCGCCACTCATGGTTGCTACACTGTCTGCCATTAGCGCCTGCTTCAGTCTTGGCAGTTTGCCATTTTTATCCAATAATTTGCCTCGGTGTGCAGCAGCAATCAAGGTGCCAGAGGTATCAAACAGGTCGACGAATAAAAAGGTGAAAACAATGGTGATTAGGCCGATATTCATAGCGCCTGCAAAATCCATTGCCATAAAGGTTGGGGCCAAACTAGGTGGCGCTGCCATTAATCCTTTGTATTGGGTCAACCCCAGCAACAGCGCGGCAATGGTTACCACCACAATACCAATCATAACTGCACCTGTGACTTTGCGGTGGGCCAAAGCACAAATCAAAAAGAAACCAAACAAGGTTAAAAGGCTCTGGGGGGCTAACATATTGCCCATCGACACTAACGTGGCAGGGTTATCAACGATGATACCGGCATTTTTCAGCGCGATAAGGGCTAAGAAAAAGCCTATACCCGCAGAAATGCCAAATCGTAATGACTTAGGAATGCTATTCACTATCCACTCGCGCACTTTAAAAATGCTCAGCAAAAAGAATATGCAACCCGACATAAACACAGCAGCCAATGCCACGCGCCAGTCATAACCCATGCTGCCAACCACAACAAAAGCAAAAAAGGCGTTAATGCCCATACCCGGTGCCAGTGCTATTGGGTAATTTGCCGCAAACCCCATGATCATTGAACCAATAGCAGCGGCAATACAGGTAGCAGTAAAAACCGCACCATGGTCCATACCCGCCGCAGACAAGATGCTTGGGTTAACGACAATAATGTAGGCCATGGTTAAAAAGGTGGTGAGTCCGGCAATGACTTCGGTTTTAACATCAGTGCCATGTGCTTGTAATTTGAATAGTTTTTCAAGCATTGGGGTGATCCGTTGTTTTTTGAGTTTGGTGAATAATAGCATAGGTGCTAGTTAGATAACTACGCAGGGGAAATACGCTGGAAAAATAGAAAAGCTATTGTAGAGATAGACCCCGTGACTACCCAGTATTGACTTAACAATTTGATGATACAAACAACCATTCAATTGAAATTGATTTTTGTCAGGCTCGGGTGCTTGTTGTTTTTGGTTGTTGACGTTATTGTGTGGGCATAAAAACTCAATCTAATTTGATGGAAAACAATGATGAAATCTCGTGCAGCAATCGCCTGGGCAGCAGGCAAACCTTTGGTTATAGATGAAGTTGACGTAGCAGGTCCAAAAGCTGGTGAAGTATTGGTCAGAATGGTCGCCACGGGCGTATGTCATACCGATGCTTTTACTTTGTCTGGTGACGATCCAGAAGGCATATTCCCTTCTATTTTGGGTCATGAAGGTGGCGGAGTTGTTGAAGAGGTCGGTGCAGGTGTCACCACATTGGCTGTAGGCGACCATGTTATTCCACTTTACACCCCAGAATGTGGCCAGTGTAAGTTCTGTTTGTCGGGTAAAACCAACTTGTGTCAGGCCATTCGAGCCACTCAAGGTAAAGGGTTAATGCCAGATGGCACCAGCCGATTTTCGCAAAATGGCAAAACCATTTTTCATTACATGGGCACCTCAACCTTTTCAGAATATACAGTCGTGCCAGAAATTGCCCTAGCCAAAATCAACAAAGCTGCGCCTTTAGACAAAGTCTGCTTACTCGGTTGTGGTATCACCACTGGCATAGGTGCTGTGCTCAATACAGCAAAAGTAGAACCGGGCTCAACTGTGGCTATATTTGGCTTGGGTGGCATTGGCCTCAGTGCAGTGCAAGGCGCGGTGATGGCCAAAGCTGGCCGAATTATTGTTATTGACATCAACGAAGATAAATTCGAAATGGCCAAAATGCTCGGCGCAACCGACTTTATTAACCCGAAGAAATTTGACGCACCAATTCAAGACGTGATTGTTGACTTAACCGATGGCGGCGTAGATTACTCATTTGAATGTATCGGCAACGTCAACCTGATGCGTTCAGCATTAGAATGTTGTCATAAAGGTTGGGGCGAATCAGTGATCATAGGTGTAGCAGGCGCAGGCCAAGAAATAAGCACTCGTCCATTTCAACTGGTAACCGGTCGCGTTTGGCGCGGTACGGCATTTGGTGGCGTTAAAGGTCGCACCCAGTTACCCGGTTATGTAGAGCAATACATGAAAGGCGAAATCAAAGTTGATGAAATGGTCACCCACAGCATGGGCCTTGAAGACATCAACAAAGCATTTGACCTTATGCACAGCGGCGACAGCATTCGTTCGGTCATCGTTTTTTAAAGTGCATTTGTAAGGAGCGTTAAATGAGTCAATTAACACAAGTCAGCCAAGCCCGCTGTTGTGACGGCTGGATTAAAACATTCAGCCATCAGTCAACTGCCAATAATTGTCAAATGCAGTTTGCGGTATATCTGCCGCCTCAATACGAGACAAACAAAAACCTACCGGTATTGTACTGGCTGTCGGGTCTGACCTGCACAGAAGAGAACTTCATGGCCAAGTCTGGCGCCCAGCGTTACGCCGCTGAGCACGGCATCGTAGTTGTCGCACCAGACACCAGCCCACGTGGTGAAGATGTCCCAGATGATGCAGAAGGCGGCTGGGATTTCGGCCTTGGCGCCGGTTTTTATGTTAATGCCACACAAGCCCCTTGGAACCAGCATTATCATATGTATGATTACGTGGTTAACGAACTGCCAGCGTTAATCAATCAGCAATTTGATGTTGACCCTGCTCGCAAATCTATCTCTGGTCATTCGATGGGCGGACACGGCGCTTTGATGATTGCTTTGCGTAACCCAGGCCAATACCAATCGGTTTCAGCTTTTGCGCCAATTGTTGCCCCCATGCATTGCCCTTGGGGTGAAAAAGCCCTTAGTAACTACCTTGGTGATGATCAAGCCCTATGGCAGGCATATGACAGTTGCTATTTGGTTGAAAACCCAGTTGACCCAGATGCTGACAAGTTGACGCTATTGATTAGTCAGGGTAAAGCCGATAATTTTCTCGAAGGACAGCTTCAACCCCAATTGATGACACAAAGCTGTGAGAAAGTAGGCCACCCTTTGCAGCTGAACCTTCATGAAGGTTATGACCATAGCTATTATTTTATCGCCAGTTTTATTGGTGAACACATGGCGTTTCACGCCGAAGCCTTACAGATTAAATAACAGGAAACAGTATGTCATATCAAGGAAGCTGCTTGTGCGGCGCAGTCGAGCTAGAAATCAACGGCCCCATCGACAGTTTGATTCATTGTCATTGTTCGTTATGCCGAAAATCAACCGGCACAGCCTACGCCACTAATGGATTTGTTAACACAAGCGATTTTAAGTTGGTTAAAGGTGAGGACAACTTATCGAGCTTTGGTTTCAAACCCGGCCGCAACCGCCATTTTTGCACAACCTGCGGTTCACCGGTTTATAGTTCAAACGCTGATGACCCAAGTCGAATTAGAATTCGAGCGGGTTTAATCGACAGTGACATCACAGAACGACCCGTTGCGCATATCTTTGCGTCATCTAAAGCTAGCTGGGATGAGATTGAAAGTTCAATACCCACCCATGATGCTCACGAGCCGGGACGTTAATAGCATGAGCTCTAATACGCCGAATCTAGATCAATTGCTCGCAGGTGACTCGCAAGGCAACATAGCCAAGTCAATCAACGAGGTTGTTGATGTTTGTCATGGTATGACCAAAGAATCGGGGTGGTGGAACGATGCCCAAACGGGTGAGCCTTTACAGCGTAACAAAGGTGAATTGTTGTGTTTGATTCACTCAGAGATATCTGAAGCCATGGAAGGCGTTCGCAAAAACCTGATGGATGACAAATTGCCCGAACGCAAAATGGAAGAGGTTGAACTAGCCGATGCGGTGATCAGAATATTCGACTACGCCGGCGCCCACGGTCTAGATATCGGTGGGGCTTTGGCCGAAAAGCTGGTTTACAACGCCAACCGGGCAGACCACAAACCAGCACAGAGGTTAAAAGCAGGCGGCAAGCAGTTTTAAAAACGACTACAACTTTTCGATTTTAATCTCAGCTACACCTGCAGCATTAGACCCAGAATAAGCCATTTTCTTCCCCTTGAAGATAGTGGCTTTCATTTCATTGGTTTTACCATTGGTCAATGCAGTAACTTTACCACTATCTAAATCCACCTGATAAATATCCCAATTGCCCCGTTTGTTGTTCGAAACATACAATTGACTGCCAATCCTTTTTGCGGCTATTGAACTGCCTTCTTGGCTAAACAAATGACTGACTGTCTTGTCTGCCATACTCAGTTGAAATATCTTGCTACGACCACCCTCCCCGTTTTGGTATTTAAAGTACTGATCAAACTGAATATACTGGCCGTCTGAACTCCATGATGGGTGATTAACGCTTGTGCCTGTGTTGGTCAGTTGTTCGATTTTTTTACTGTGTAGATTCAACAGGTAGAGTTGCTGGTCGCCGTTTCGATTTGACAAAAACATAATCGATTTACCATCAGGTGACCATTTTGGTGAAATGTCTTTGCCTTCGTGTTCTATCAAAAAACTGATTGCTTTGGTTTTCAGTTCATATAAGTGGATATTCCAATTGCCTTCACTCGTTGAAGCAAACACGAGCTTACTTCCATCAGGTGACCACGAGGCATCAACGTCCATACCATCATTTTTGGTGATCTGTTGAACTTCGCTTGTAGCGACATTTTTAATGACGATATCCCAGCTCATTTGCTCGCTGTTCTTGTGGTAAGCCAAGTATTGGCCATCCGGCGACCAAGTCGGACTGTATTCACCTTCATACTTAACTGCGTTAGTTGAAAATGACAGCAGTGTCGCTGCCAAAAAGGGTATAGATTTAACAAGGGCTATTTTCATGATAAAAGCTCATATGATGTTTAATTGCCCACAAATCTACAATAACCCGCCCTTTTTGGTGTCTCATCCGATAAAATAAGACTTAAGATTCGTATATAGACACTTTTATCTACCTTAAAGTAAATTATGGAAACAACCCTACAGATTGATTGGACCACCATAGTTGGCATTTTGGCCTTGGCACAAGCGGCCATGCTGAGCCTATATTTAGTGGTTTTTCACCATAAGAAGATTGAAGTATGGTTGGTCGTCGGATTTGTGCTGAGCATTATTATTGCTTTAGGTCATGATATTTTGCTTCATTCAAGACTGTCTATTTATCTCCCGCAGATGCTAGGATTTGGTCCATTTTCGACTTACTTGTCGGGGCCACTTATCTTGTTTGTGGCAGTAAAGTTAATTTGGCCCGAGCGAAAATTCAAGGCATATGACTTACTACACACCCTGCCTTTTATTGCGCACTTTTTTTATCGCTCGTCTCATTACTTTGGCGACACCCAAGGCAAACTCGATTTTTTAGTGCAATATTATCAAAACCTAACACCCGCCACTGCACCACCAGAATTTACGTTAACCATGGTTTGGGGCACGCTGGTATTTTATGGTCACCGCTTCATTTATATCACCATTGCGCTCTACTTGATGAAAAAACATCGAGCAGTGTTACAACATGCATTGGTGCCACGCCAACAGTTTTATCGGTTAATTGAATGGGGTTTAATTGTTTATTGCGGTGGTTGGTTAGTACTGCGCTGCCTCAAATCAATCCCTTATACTTTTGGTGCCATGATGAAGGCTGATTTAATGATCAATTCATTGGCATTAAGTATTGCGGTCATTGGGTTAGCGTTGGTTCTGTTTAGATATTCGCTTGATGATATTTTTTCAAGTAAATCAACACAAAAGTATCAGCAAAATCGAATGGAAGATGACTTGTCACAGCAAATTGTTGAACAAATGCAAAGCCTGCTGACAACCAACAACCTGTTTTGTGACAATGACTTGAAGTTAACCCATTTGGCCGAAAAATCAGGGTTATCGACCCAATTAATTTCTCAGGCATTAAACAGCCAACAACAAATGAATTTTAACGATTTTCTAAACCAGTTCAGGTTAACTCATATTAAAGCCCAATTACTCGACCCCGCCAACAGCAAGGCCGACATACAGCAGTTAGCGCTGCAAAGCGGGTTTAACTCAAAAGCTACTTTTTACCGGGTATTTAAAGACAAAGTCGGCATGACCCCCAGCGAGTTTCGCAAAAACTCACCGAGCTTTTGACCATACAAAACCAGTAGTACAAAAACCCATTCATATTTGTTTAAAACCTGTATAATTCCGACCAAATTCGGTCAATAGAGAACAATAATATGCGTGATATCTATATTCTTCATGAAAACAGCGAGTGGGTAACACCACTTAAAGCCGCCTTTGAAAAATTAGGCATCGAACCAAAAGAGTGGTTTTTAGATAACGGTGAAGTAGCTTTTGACCAATTGCCGCCAGAAGGTATTTTTTACAACCGCATGAGCGCATCGTCACACAC
>CALKGI010000031.1 GCA_938085045.1 uncultured Alteromonadaceae bacterium | reverse complement strand
ATGGCAAAGGGTTGGTCTGCTGGTTTGGGTATTGATAAAACAAATTAGGTTATTTGTCATCGCCATTTTATTCCCCAAGAACAAAGTTTATGGCTGCCTTGGCTAGAACTTCAGTCGGGTTGATGAGTGTTTGCCCACAATTGTGTGGCCCAAGCACCATTGGTAGTTCTGTGCAGCCTAGAATCACCGGTACGTCCCAGTGCTCGATGATTGACGCGATAGCCAATCCCGCTTCTTCTAAATCTTTGCCCGGTTTGATGTTGTTAAAAATCAACGCCATGATTTGCTCAGTTTGCGCCGATTCAGGCCTTAGCATTTGTACGTTTTGCGCATCAAAAAACTGCTGATAAAGGCCGCTGTCGAACGTTGCGCCAGTGCTGAGCAGTCCAACACCGCGGCTATAATCACAGTGCTTAAAAATATGGGTAGCGGTTTGACCAATCATGTGGAGCACGGGAATATCAACGGCTTGACAAATTTCATCATAATAAATATGAGCAGTATTACAGGGGATCACCACCACATCGGCCCCGCCGCGTTGTAAAGCAACCGCTGTTTGTTGCAGGTAATCAATAATTTGTGCGTTGTCACCAGTCAAAAAGGCATGATTTCGGTTGGGAATTTTAGGATTCGAATAAATCAAAGTGCTGAGGTGATCTTGCTCTATTTCGGCGGGTGTGTGGTCTAAAATCTGTTGATAAATATCAATAGTCGCCCGAGGACCCATACCACCAAGAATTCCAATAACCTTGTGCTGTTGTGCAAACATAACTACTCACTGCCTCGATGCTTTATTCAAGCAACATACTGAAAAATCATTAATTTGCAGTTAGCGTAGTCAATAGTCAAGAATTTTGCTGGAATTAACAAGAGTTGAAGGGGAGGTAGTTGACTGTTTTACGATAATTGATTATTCCTCAATCGCACGCAATGCTTCAGCTTTGTTTAAAACCGTATAGAGCAACGGTAAACCAACGGCTACGGATTAACATAAATGATTCGTGAAGGGCATTTGAGGTCGGAAGGTATATAGATTTGTTTATGGCTGGACAGACATCACCGCGGCAAAACAAGAGGCTGTGCCGCGATATCTTCTACTATTACCGTGGTTATTTACCAGAAGCTGAACGCTCGGCAACCGCAGCTTTAAATTCTGAGATTCTATATTCTTTTTCAAGCGCTGCAATTTCGTTGTCCATTTGAACTTGATGCGTCAGCTTGATGTTTTCTAATTTTTCTTTGTATTCACCAATGTTGAAGTCGTCTTCTAGTGCAACCATGCTTAACTGATTGAATGATAAGTAATTGGTTTTGTGACAACCTTCGTTACTAGTGACTGACCAGCCCCAGTTAGAGGTGCGATACGAAATGGCATCGTTGAGTTTTTGTACGCAGCTTGAATAGGTGCCAGCTGTAACGACCACACCTTGATTGCTGTCAAACCATGCACTACCTGCGTAAACATCGTAAATACCGCCACCTACTTGCGCTGCGCTTGCGTTACCACAAACGGCCATGGCTGCACCGACTAAGATAGTTTTAATTGCTTTTACTTGAAACATAATGAACTCCAAAAATTGTTATTGTTTGTGTGTTTGTAGATACGCAGTGGTTGCCTTGACAGTAAACAAGTGCTGCACAGCGATGGCCTATACTAGGTCGCTTACAAACGAGGGAGTTATCGCAGAATCGACATATTCACAGACAAAACCGACCAATATAACGCGTTGTTTTGTCGTTAGTGTTTGTCCCATAATTGCTTATCTTATTGATTATTAATAACAATAATGCATTTGGGGTTGTCGTATTCTTGGTGGTTTCGGGGACTGACTAGTTTGACTATTTTTTAACTGGAGTCGAATTTTTTTATTGCGAAGGCCAGCCGAGTCTTTAAAGACTCCAGCCAGCCCATGCATCAAAACTTAAACTGCTCAAACTTTCCTAACAGCGTTTGTGATTTTTCCTCGGTAGATTTACTGCGATGTGACAGGTCGATAGATTTGTCGACCGTTTTTGAGGCAAACGAATCAATCTTTACTATCCATTGATTCATCTGTGCCGTGGTCGTTGATTGTTGGGTGATGTTGGCTGATATCTCAACCATCTCTTGTTCGAGATTGTTCATTGCCGTGAGTATATCTTCAAACACCGGCACCGTTTCTAAGGTGTAGTTGGTGCATTGTTTAGCTTCGCTTTGGCTGCGTGTCATCGCTTGCACGGCGACTTTCGCCCTAGATTGCAACTTTTCTACTATTTGGTGTATGTGAGCGGTAGATTCTTGAGTTCGCGAGGCTAAATTTCTCACCTCGTCGGCCACCACTGCAAACCCTCGGCCTTGCTCACCTGCGCGCGCCGCTTCAATGGCGGCATTTAAGGCCAATAAATTGGTTTGTTCAGCGATGGAACGAATGACCTCTACAACTTCGCCAATGTTGACGATTTCGTTGTCTAGTTGATGAATGACATCGGTGGTTTGCGCCGTTTTATCTGCCATATCGGCCATTTGTTCACTGGCCAATTGAATACGATTAACACCAGATGCCACGCCGTCTAAGGTTGTTGAGGCAATGTTTGAAATATTATCAGCGCGCGCAGACATATATTTGGCCGACTCGTCCATTTGGGTCGAAGCGCTAGAAACGCTGTCTAGTTGGTTTTTTTGTTGCTCAATCAGACTTTTAGTTTCGTGGGTTGAAGTTAATGCCTTTGAGGCTTCTGAGTTGATTTCATTAGCGATTTGGCTTGAGTTGGAAACCAAAGTCTGAATTTTTTGCACGAAAATGTTAAAGGCTTGTGCCAACTGACCAATTTCATCGGTACGTGAATTATTGATACGCTGGGTCAGATCTGCATTGCCTTGGCTGATGTCGACCATAGCGTCTTGCACTTCACTAAGTGGTTTTAACTGCCAGCGAGTGTAACGCCAAACGAACAAACCCAAAGCGCCAGTAAAAATCAAAATATGCCACAGACTGTCCATTATCTCTTCATTAACCGCTGCGTTGATGGCTTGTTGCGGTAGCATCACGGCTATGCTCCAGTGCACCTCGGGTGCAGCTTTGTCGAACTTTCGCATAAACACCCGGTGGGGTTCTCCCTGCCAATCTAACAAATGTTCCATTTGGCCTTTATTTTTAAACTGCTGCCACAGTTGGTCGAATCCTTTGGTGTTAAATTGTGAGTAGATGCTGTCTATTTCACTGGTTTTTAGCTCGTCAACACCCTTGGCCAACATTTGTTGCTCCATGTCGGGAAAGCTCACCATTAGCCCACTGTCGCTGACTATAAACACCTCAAGGCCGGCAAAGCTGCTTTGTAATGCGCCAAGCTCTTTATTAACATCTTGCAAGTCGAGGTCTAACCCAACGGTTCCAATTAGCTTTTCGTTGGCGTTGAACAGTGGTGCGCGAAACGTCATCAAAAACTTGCCATCGTTGTCACGATAGGGGTCGTTGACGTAGTGATTCATCTGTGACTGAAATTCTTGCCAAAAAGGTCGCTGGTTAATGTAGTAATCGGGGTCGTCATTTTTGCGCTGTTGGTCGTAATATTCCCAAGTGGCTGTGGTGGTAAAAAATATATTGACCAAGGCGGGGTCTAGCTTCATTAATTGGCGAAAATAGTCGGTAACTTTTACCAGTTGTGGATGTTGGTCAAAAGGTTCGCCACGAACTTGAATCGCTTCAATTGCATCAATGGTGTCTGGGTGGGCAAATATCGCGTCGAGCTGATTGTTGCGGCTGTACAATAAATTATCGATTTTATGCTCTAGTTGATTGAGCATACGACTGACTTCTAAATTCAGCGCATCAGTAGATTGACTGTCTACTTGATTGATTTTAATGCTCGTCGATATCACCGAAAAAATCAGCAATGCCATCATAATGCCAAAAATAAATTGACGAATTAAACTACTGCGAATAAATTGCATTCGCTTCCCCCATATTAAACTTTAACGACTTGGCAAGCCTGATGGTTACAACCCCTATCAAGCACGATGTTACATTGTATACAATATTATGTTTATTTTGCAACAAGGACAGGCGAAATGGTTGAATATAGGGTCAAAAACTCATGGGTTTTAGGGATTTATGGGTTCATTTGTTAACTTTTCGGTGAGTATATTTACTCCCAATCAAATTCATATAGCAGGTCAATGCTGTCGTATAGGCCATTGGTGGCTTCAATAAATAGCTTTGAAAAGACCCGGTAACGTACAGCGAATTCATTCAATGATTCAAAAACACCCATGCGATAGCTGATTTGAATATTGGGTGTAATGTAACCAGACACCTCTACCTTGGTGTCTTGACCACTGCCTTTAGCACTGAGGTTGATATCTTCAAAGCCGAGTTTTTCACCAAATTTAGACACAAGCCCTCTGCTGAGGTCGATACTTTGTGACAAGATTAATTGGGTAAGCATACTGGCATTTGAGCTTTCACCTTCGCCCAGTGGTTGGCCGTTAAGCAAATAGGCTAGGGCGTGGGCTTGGTCCATTGCAGGCTCGGTGAAAACAACCAGCACAGGTTTTGAAATGTTGCCGCTAAGCTCAATACCTGCAACCACTTTGTCGGCGGTTGCTTTGGGGTTTCGAATGGCGCGGATATTCACGTAAGGTTTGTCTAGTGGGCCATTAAAGCCTATTTGGCCGGTTTTTATTTCTAAGTCTTGGCCTAGGGCTTTGTATGTGCCCTCACGCAATGATAATTCGCCGCTGGCAAGCAACGGTTTTGCGGTTTGCTTGGTTAGGTCTATTTGGCCAGAAATATAGCTATCGAGTCCCATGGCTTTAACCCTAAAGTCATCTTGAATGATCACATCTAAGTCCATAGCGTATTCTATTGGGGAAGCGGTCGAATCTATCACTTGTTCGTCGACAATAATCTGATCACCAGATGGCTCAATTGCGCCTTTGGGTAATGATTCCATTGCTATTCGGCCAAATGGCACAGTCAATTGACCTGCCACTTTGGCTTTATTGTCTGCGTAATTGAGCGTTAAATTTGGTGACAGAGTCAATTTAATATTGGGCTCAGGAGACACTAAAAAATCGTGACCAACAGCGCTAAGTGTGGCACTGAGTTCATTTTGCCAATCGACATTGCCGTTAAGTGCTAACGTGCCGCCTTGTTGACCATATAATTGACTGATTAGTTTTGCTGAATAACCGCTTAGGTCTAACTCGATTTGTGATTTATGCAGCGCAATGGGTAGGCTGTCTGTGGCAACGGCAAAATCTGATACCGTGATTTTGCCGTTTAATTGGGTGGCTTGGCTTAAATCATTTATGGTTAGTTTGCCATTCACTTGGCCATTTAAAGTGATTTGTTGGCGTAAGATTTGGCTTAACAAAGGTGCCAGTGGCGACAGCGTCATACTAGCTATTTCTACATTGCCAACAATTTTAGGTTGCGTATTTTTGCCGATAGGCGAGTGTAAAGCCCCCTTTATTTGGCCGATGAGTGATGACTGTAGCTGCCAATCGAGATTCGCCTGCGCGTCATCACTGCTTAAGTTTAAAGAGAGTTTTTCTATCGGTATAATTGGCTGATTGGCATTCGCCTTTGACTGATTTTGCGACAGCGGCTGAAACGTTATCTCTTGACCTTGTATATCACCTGTGGCTTTTGATAATTGACCATCTTGCCACGCAATTTGTACTTGACCTTTTGCATTGCCAGTTAAGCGTAATTTGTCTTGTAACCAGTGGTTAGCGTCATCAAGGTGAAGTTGTTTGATGTCAATCGAGCTTTGTCCAAAACTATGGCCATTTTCGTTCTTGTGATTAGCCTGTAGGCACAACTCGTTATCTGCAATTTGCCAGCAGTGGTTCGACAATGACACTTGCTGTGCCGAGGCAACAACCTCTACAGGCGCTTGTAATTTCGCTTTTATTGCTGGATTTTGTTCTGTTGCTTTGTAGTTAACCGCAAATTGTTGCAACAGGCCTTGCCATTGACTGTTTTGCCAACTGCCAGTGAGTTTAACTGTACTGTCTATCGCGCCTTGGCTGGTTAAACTGAGTTGATGGGCGTTGGTGTCGCCTTTAGCGTCAAGTAAAATGTTTGAAAGTGAAAGCTGGTTTGTACTTAACTGATTTGCACGCAGTTTAACGTCAGTTAAAAAGTGATTGCTGCCATCTATGCTTAATGTTAATTGTCCATCACGTAACGATACTTGCTCATAG
>CALKGI010000030.1 GCA_938085045.1 uncultured Alteromonadaceae bacterium | reverse complement strand
CATTGTTGAACAATGCTCAAATGCTTGGAATTCTTTTGTGAGGAATACATCGCAGGTGAAAAGCCTGTGCTCCAGAAGTTGGGCAGATGTTACTCATTTTTGATGTGAAAAATCAGAGTATTGAATTAATGTAATTGGTATAACCCATCCTCCGTTGGGGGCCGGGCGAAAGCTCTGTTCTCTGTTGCAGGCCTCCGTTCCTCCGGCTCAGAACGAAGCCCCACCTTTTCGATCATCCATCACCCACCAGAAACATTCATTTACCAACCGCTAAACGTATTTATTAATCTAGCACCACAAAAATGCTATATTCATTCTCCCCTTATGCTCAGGAATGTACGATGAAAAGATTAATGGTTGGCCTGCTGTTTGTCAGTGGCTTTGGTTGGGCGCAAAATGTGTCTGAGCTTGCCGATGATACGGCTAAATATGCGGTGAAGACTTATCAAAACCAAATGGTAGATGCACTAGCGCAGATGGTGAGCTTTAAGACCGTGGCAGTGAAAGATTTACCTATGGAGCGTAACCCTGAGTTTACTAACTATAAAAAGTACGTTAAATCACTTAGCGGTTCTTTGGGGTTAAATTATCAAGATCACGGTTATGTGATGATCATTTCATTGGGGTCTGCACTAAAAGCCACATCAGACAATAGTACTGAGCGCTTCGGTATAATGACTCATGGTGATGTTCAACCAGCAGATGCTACCAAGTGGCGTAAAAGCCCGTTTGAACTAGACAGAGAGTCTGAGCCCGGTTTATTGATTGCGCGTGGCACAGAAGATGATAAAGGCGCAATTGCTAGTGCTTTATATGCGATGAAGGCCATCAAAGACAAAGGTATTAAGCTTAACAAAACAATAGAGCTTATTATTTACATGGCTGAAGAATCTGATTGGAAGCCGCTTGAGAAGTTTCTAGAAACTTATGCTCCACCGGCATTGAATGTCACCATTGATGCTGAATACCCTGTTGTAACAGCTGAGAATGGCTGGAGCATGATTGTAGTTGATGTGCCTCACTTAACAACTAAGCAAGATGATAGCGCCTATATTAGTGAGTTTGGTGGCGGTTCTTTTGGCTCGCAAATTCCTGAAGATGCTAAAGCGGTAATTAAAAATGCCGACAAAATGCTGCTTAAAAAAATCAAAGCGCGAGCTTTGATGCATCCTCAACTTAAATTTGGTTTTGATTTAAAAAAATCTATCTTGACTGTAACGGCCCGCGGTAAATCTGCGCATTCTTCAACACCGGAAGATGGTATCAATGCGATCGCTTTTTTGGCTGATGTGCTAAATGTTAAAGCTTGGCCAAAGACCACTGCTGGTTTAACTGTGACCTATATTAATGAATTGGTAGGCACAGGAATTAATGCTGAAAAATTTGGCGATATAGCATACTCAGACGACTTTATGGGTGACATGACTCTGGCACCTACAACGGTTACATCGGGTGAGCAGGGCATCAATATTTTTATTAATTTGCGCCGTCCTGTAGGCAAAACTGCTGAGCTGCTAACCACTCAAACTCAAGCTGCACTGGCTAAATGGCAGCAAAAGCATGCAGTTGAATTGGCTAATGTCAGGTTATATTTTGGTGAGCCATTGGTGGTGAAAGACGCGCCGCATGTGGATACTTTGTTGGATATCTTCAGCCACTATACGGGCATTAAAAACCCCAAACCTATTTCTGTTGGAGGTTCTACCAACGCCAAGTTGTTACCCAGTGCAGTGAGCTTTGGCCCTTCAATGCCTGGTACTGAATATACTGGTCATTCAGAACACGAGTTTATTTCGCTGAAACAGCTAAAACTTAATCTGGCGATGTATACCGCAATGATGATTGAACTGGGGAATATGAAATAATACCAAATCCATTAATTAACTGGTCATTTTGCTGGCTAAAATAAGCATTAGCTTCGTTATTAATCTTGCCATTAGAGTGACTAGTGGCCTCGATTAATGCCTTGCTACTGCTTATTTTTCCTGACCAAAATCAGACCAGTGAATTAATGTCATTGGTATAAAACGGCAGATACGGAACCTGCCGTTAAGATATAGAAAAAAGCTGCCTAAGGCGCAAGCGACTCCCAGTCTGTTAGGGCTGGGAGGCTGAAACGAGAATGGCCCATTTCTAGTATTAAAAACTGCCTTTGGATCTCTACCACTTGTAAGTTTTCATTAATCCACTGTTGTTCTACCAAATTCTTGCCATTGATTTTGACTCGGCGCTTGTCGATGTCAGACGAATATAAGTGCGTTTCGTAAATCAAGGTTGGTATCTCCAACTGCTCTTGGGTGGCCAGCTCCGTTATTTTTGGCACCTTGGTAAAGTAGGTTTCTAATTCTTGGTCGGTTTGCTGGCTTTGAACTTCGGCGTAATTATCGTCGACGTCTTCACTGTCTTTTATCGCTTGATTGAACTTTTGCAGCAGGTCAGACGAAATACTATTTAAACCTGTGTCAGCTATCGCTTTACCCGGCTTTAGTTTTTGGGGTTCACCAGAAACCACTATGGGTTCTTTATTATATGGCACTGTCGGCTCTGTCGTTTGCTCAACCGTCTTTACAACTGTTTCTATTGGCTTTGCTTCAATAGGTGGTGTTTTCTCAATTGGCTTTTCTACTGGTTTTGCTGCGGGTTGCTTTACAAGCTCTTGTGTTTGTACTGCTGGTTGCGCAATCTGAACTGGTGTTTTTGCGACTATATTGTCGGTCAACGTAAGTGAATATCGGTTGCCAAGCACTACGCCTACTAACAAAGTCAGGATAAGCGCTAGTGCGATAGATATCCATTTATACACGTTAACCCCTTCGTCATTAGAGAAAGCTGCTTGCTGGTACATTACCGGCTGCGGTTGGCTGGTTGGCTGATTGCCCTCGCCACGGGATTTGTTTAGGGCATCGAGAAGGTATGACATTATTTATCCGTTTGATTTTCTACTGGTTCGTCTACAGTTTCTTTTTCTGCTGGCTGCTCAACTGCTGGTTGGGTGATAACCTCAGGCGTTGCTTGCCAAGTGTACCATGCAACGCCTGCGACGATGATAAGGATGAGAGCAATGGGAATGGGCAGCCATTTCCAAGGGTTATTCTTTTGCGGTATTGTTTCAAAAGCCAGAATTTCTGAAGCGGCCCGGGCGACAATTTTTTTATTGACGAAAGGTGATTGGGTGGCATAAGCGCCCATCAAACATCGGTCGGCCAATAAGTTAACCAGCCGTGGAATGCCCTTGGTGGTTTGGTGAATTAAAGTGATGGCTTTAGGGTCGAATATTGGTCTTTCGCAACCAGCGACTCTTAATCTGTGCTGAAGATAAAGTGCTATTTCTTGCACCGTGAGCGGTAGCAAATGATAACGGGCCGTGATGCGTTGTGCTAGTTGCCGTAACTCTTGTCGCTTGAGCAATGCTTGCAACTCTGGCTGCCCGATAAGAATGATTTGCAGCAGTTTTTTGGTGTTGGTTTCTAGGTTGGTTAGTAACCTTAACTGTTCGAGTACTTCGGTTTTAAGGTGCTGCGCTTCATCGATGATTAAAATCGTGTTTTTACCATTAGCGTGGTTTTTCAACAATCGGTTTTTAATTTTGTCGGTGAGCATTTTTAAGGTAGCGTCAGATTTTTTGTAGCGAATTCTAAATTCATCGCAAATCGTCCCCAGTAGCTCAATTTCAGAAAGCGTAGGGTTGAGGATAAAAGCAACCTCTGTTGAATCAGATAGTTGGTCGAGCATACAGCGAGAGACAGTGGTTTTGCCTGTGCCAACTTCACCTGTTAGCAACACAAAGCCACCACTGTCGCCCAAGCCGTGATTCAAATGAGCCAACGCCTCTTTATGACGGTAACTCATGTATAAATAGTTCGGATTGGGGGAGATGGAGAAGGGTTGTTCGCTTAGTCCAAAAAATCCCGTATACATGTTGCTGCCCAACCTGTGTTTGTACAATTAGATTCAAGCGGGTTATAGCGCCCGCCTACATTAAAATCCTCAGCTTATAACCAAATAAAACCAATTAATATTACGCCAAGCGCCAAGCGATATATCACAAAAGGTTTCATTCCAACCCGTTCTATCCATTTTAAAAATAAGTGAATACAGGCGTATGCGCTGAAAAATGATAAAACCGTGCCCAGAAGGATAGTACCCCAAGCAACTGATTCGTCACCAGTTGCTAGCTTTAACCCTTGATAACCGCCGGCCAATACGATGATCGGAATGGACAACAAAAATGAAAAGCGTGCTGCCGATTGGCGGTCTAGTCCTAGCATTAATCCTGCGGTCATGGTGATACCAGAGCGCGAGGTACCGGGGATAAGCGCCATGGCTTGGGCTAATCCTATTAGTAGCGCATTTTTAAAGGTAATTTGTTCGATGATCTGGGTCTGCTTAGCATATTTGTCTGCCCAGCCTAGCAATAAACCAAATACGATTGTCGTGGTTGCAATTACGGCAATGTTGCGGGTATAAATTTCGATATAATCTTTGAGCAGCAGGCCTGCAAGGCCCGCAGGTATGGTGCCCAGTATGATGCACCAAGCCAGATTTGAGTTGCTGCTTTTTTTGCCTCGTAACGATTCGAACCATGCGGTGGTTAACTGGTACACATCTTGGCGAAAATACAGTAATACAGCGAATAAGGTACCCACATGGGTAGCTACGTCAAATGCTAATCCTTGGTTGGTCCAACCCAATAATTGAGAGGGTAAAATCAGATGGGCGGAGCTGGAAATTGGTAAAAATTCGGTAAGTCCTTGAATAATGGCCAATACCACAATTTCTAAAGTTGTCATGTTAAGTCCTGTTAAAGTCGACTATCCAGAGCTTTTGCTTGCTCTGGTCGTAATCTTGCCATAATTGTTGGTAGGTGTTTTGCGTACCCGGCAGTTGTTGTTGCGGGGCTATTTCGGCCAGAGGCCATAATACAAAGGCGTTTTTGGTTATCTCGTCGCGAGGAATTTGTGCCGGTTCATCGGCGATAATATCGTCATAACTGAGTAGGTCGAGATCAAGCGTTCGGGCACTGAATTTCTCAGTGTTTCGTATCCGTTCGTTGTCGTTTTCGATTTGTTTTAATTGGGCAACAACTTCATCAAGAGGTAAATCAGTTTGTGCACCGGCCACTAAGTTGTAAAAATTCTCTCCAGCAAAACCCACAGCTTCACTTTCAAAAACTGATGAAAAAACCACTTGTTCAAATACGGCTTCAAGGGCGTCGAAGGCATTGCTGATATAGCGTTGTTTATCTATATTGCTGCCGATACTGATGTAAATCTGACTCACTTGCTTTTTTGCCTTATGATTTTTACGCCAACGGATTGGGCATTTTTGACTGCACCGGGCTTTTGTAGTGTTATCGTTACCTGACTAACTGGGAAGTCGTTAAGGATAATGTCTGCGATGTTCTGTGCAACGGTTTCAATGAGTTCAAATTGATTGCTCTGCACATATTCGGTGATTGCGTTTGAAACCACCGCATAATCGACTGTATCGACAATATTGTCGCTGGCGGCTGCATCATGGATGTCGCTAACCATATCGATATCAATCAACAATTGTTGTTTGATGGTTTTTTCCCAGTCGTAAACACCTATGGTGGTGCTAACGGCTAGCTGTTGAATAAAAACGGTATCCATAAGTTTATTTCAGTAATTTGGCAGGATTGGTGTGATTCCGGATAGTAAAAACCGGTCAAAACCCGTACTCTGTATGGTGAATAATAATAGCGTTGGATTCTAACGTATATTTTCTAGATGAGATAGCACTGTAATGATAATTAATGCCCTGTTAATGACCTTGATTGCCTATCTGTCGGGTTCGATATGCTCTGCGATATTAATTAGTCGACTCTGGGGTCTGCCAGACCCAAGAAGTGAAGGCTCTAATAATCCCGGTGCCACCAATGTTTATCGTTTGGGTGGCAAAGTGCCCGCGGCGTTTGTTTTGGTGTTTGATGTACTCAAAGGCACTATACCGGTATGGGCGGCCTACTTTTTAAAAATTGAACCGAACTGGCTAGGCATAATTGCCGTTGCAGCCTGTGTTGGTCATATCTTTCCGGTGTTTTTCAATTTCAAAGGTGGCAAAGGCGTAGCCACTGCACTGGGTGCCATGTTGCCAATTGGCGCCAGTTTGGTTGGAATGTTAATTTGTACTTGGTTGGTCGTGGCTTGGATTAGCGGTTACTCGTCATTAGCGGCGATCATTACAGCAATATTAGCCCCTATTTATACTCACTTTGTTAAACCTGTTTATACTGTGCCGGTGGCCATGTTAGCGATTTTGATTGTTGTTCGTCATCGCGAAAATATCTGGCGCTTACTCAATGGCACAGAAAGTAAAATTAGGCAAAAGAAGCGTTGATGCTGCTTGTGGACAAATTTACATCTGTAATATTATCCACAGCCTTAGTTATGCATTCACCGATTCAAGCGTATCCAACGACCAACGAGGTTTTGCTTTAATACTGAGCGTGGCCGTTTGATTAGCCTTTAAACGTTGTAATCCCGCAAAAGCTATCATTGCACCATTGTCTGTACAAAACTCTGTGCGTGGATAAAATACTTGACCTTTTTGTGCGCTCATTAATGCTTGAAGTTTCTCACGCAAATACGTATTAGCACTTACCCCACCTGCAACAACCAATCGATTTATGCCTGTTTGTTCTAATGCCCTGCGGCACTTAATCACCAATGTATCGGCTACCGCTTGTTGAAAGGCGTGAGCGATATCGGCTTGTGTCTGTGCATCGTTACCTTCGGCTCGGATAGTATTGGCAGCAGCGGTTTTTAGTCCGCTAAAACTGAAATCAAGCCCGGGTTTATTGGTCATGGGGCGGGGGAATTTAAATCGCCCTGGTACGCCTTGCTCTGCCAGTTTGGCCAAACGGGGGCCACCGGGATAATCAAGACCTAACAACTTGGCGGTTTTGTCAAAAGCTTCACCGGCAGCGTCATCTACCGACTCGCCTAAAATGGTATATTCACCAATATTGTCGACCTGCACCAGCATGGTATGACCGCCCGAAACCAATAACGCAATAAAAGGAAAAGCCGGAATGTCTTCTTCGAGCATTGGTGCGAGTAAATGTCCTTCCATATGATGCACTTCAACCGCAGGTTTGCCCCAAGCGTACGCTATGCTGCGGCCAATAGAGGTGCCAACAAGTAGGGCGCCTACAAGGCCAGGACCGGCTGTATAAGCTATTGCATCTATGTCGTCTTTGCTGCAATTGGCTTCGACTAATGCCGCCTTAATCAATGGAATAGTTTTTCTGACATGATCTCTAGACGCCAGCTCTGGCACTACGCCGCCGTAATCGGCGTGAATAGCAACTTGTGAATAGAGTTGATGTGATAATAAGCCTTTTTCATCGTCATAAATGGCGATACCAGTTTCATCACAAGAGGTTTCGATACCTAAAACGCGCATATAATCGACCTAGTTTGTTGTATGTATAAAGAGCAAGGCGCGGATCTTACCGGGATAATTGTAAATAAACCAGCTTTAATGCTTTACAATCAATTGGCATTAAGATTAAAATGCTGCACCAATTTTTGACTGGCGTTGTTGTATTGCCGGTTAAATACTAAACCAATATAAAACCCGAGGTGAGTTTTTAATGCCGATCGTTAAAGTAAGAGAGAACGAACCGTTTGATATCGCATTACGTCGATTCAAACGTTCATGTGAAAAAGCTGGTGTACTTGCAGAAGTCCGTCGTCGTGAATTCTATGAAAAGCCAACTGCTGAGCGTAAACGCAAAAAAGCGTCTGCTGTTAAGCGTCACTTGAAAAAAGTTTCTCGTGAAAACGCTCGTCGCGTAAGACTTTACTAATCAACTTAAACGGATTAGATAAATGAGTCTTGGTGACGAGTTAAAAGAAGCAATGAAAATTGCCATGAGAGCCAAGGATAAAGAACGTCTTGGTACTATTCGCATGGCAATGGCTGCTGTTAAGCAAATAGAAATCGATGAGCGTATTACCTTAGATGACGATGGCGTCCTCAAGGTTTTGGTCAAAATGGTCAAACAACGCAAAGATGCTATTGTACAGTACACGGACGCCAACCGTCCTGAACTGGCTGACAAAGAAGCAGCTGAAATAAAGGTGATTGAGAGCTTTTTGCCTCAAGCACTGACCGAACAGGAAATTGCAGACTTAATCGATAAAGCTGTCACTGAGCTCAACGCTTCAGGAATGCAGGATATGGGCAAAGTCATGGGGGTGTTAAAACCTCAAATGCAAGGAAAAGCAGATATGGCCGCAGTTAGCGGTATTATCAAGGCTCGCTTAACCGCGTAAGCTTTTTAGCCCTTGTGATGCATTTCAAGAAACCGTACTCTACTTGTAGCGTGCGGTTTTTTTATGCATAAAGGCTTTTGACCTTCAACAGTAGCAAATGAAAAAGGCAAAGTAGTGGCTCTGATCCCCCGGTATTTTATTGATGACTTATTGGCAAGAACCGATATCGTTGATTTGATAGACGGATACGTGCCATTAAAAAAAGCCGGTCGTAATCATCAGGCCTGTTGCCCGTTTCATAACGAAAAATCCCCCTCTTTTACCGTCAGCCAAGACAAACAGTTTTACCACTGCTTTGGTTGTGGTGCCAACGGCAACGCCATTTCGTTTTTGATGGAATATGACAAACTAGAGTTTGTCGAAGCAATTGAAGACCTCGCGCAAAGACTTAGCCTTGAAGTGCCCACCGAAGATGGCAAAGCACTGGCCAAACCTGCGTTCTCTAAGGCCGAGATCGCATCTGATCACGATTTGATGGAACAGGTTACCCGATTCTTTCGTCACCAGTTAAAACATCACGCCAATGGCAAAAAGGTCATTGAATACATTAAAGGGCGTGGTTTGTCTGGTGAAATAGTACAGCAATATGGTGTGGGGTATGCGCCATCTGAGTGGGATGGAGCGCTTAAAGCTTTTGGTACCAATCCTCAGTTATATCAGCAATTGCAAGATTTGAAGATCACCACGGTAAGTGAAAAAGGCAAAGTATTTGATTTTTTTCGTGACCGCTTGATGTTTCCTATTCGAAACCGCCGCGGGAAAGTCATTGGCTTTGGTGGGCGAGTGATGGCTGCCGACCAACAGCCCAAATATTTAAACTCACCAGAGACTCGAATATTCCACAAAGGTACTGAGTTATACGGCTTACATGAAGCCAAACAGTTTGATGACAAAATTTCTCAGGTTTTGGTGGTCGAAGGTTACATGGACGTTGTTGCACTGGCACAAAATGGCATTCGTTATGCGGTAGCTGCCCTTGGTACAGCAACAACCCCTGAACATCTACAAATGCTGTTTAGAACGGTCAAAAAGGTTACCTTCTGTTATGACGGCGACCGGGCAGGCAAAGAAGCCGCATGGCGAGCGCTAGAGAACGGTTTGCCTCATTTAAAAGATGGTGTAGAGCTTACGTTCGCGTTTTTACCCGATGGCGAAGACCCAGATACTCTAGTGCAAAAAGAAGGCAAAGAAGCGTTTGAACAGCGCATGAGCGAAGCCAAAACCTTTAGCCAATTCTTCTTTGAACGTTTACTGCAAACCATCGACACCAGCACAGATGCAGGCAAAGCGGCATTGATAGGCACTGCCAAACCGATGATAGAGCAAATACCAAGTGAGTTTTATCGTGAAGTACTGCTTAAAAACATGGCACCAAAAATTGGCAAAACAGTTGAAGACATGGATAAGCTATTTGCTGACCCAAGAGCGCTTGCCCCGGTAAATAAACCCAAATCAATAAAACTCACGCCAATGAGAAGGGCAATTGGACTGCTCATTCAACAGCCTAGTTTAGCTCACACAATCCCGCTCAACTCTTCATACGAAAACATCGATATGCCGGGATTTGCCTTACTATTCAATATTCAGCACACCATATTGGGCATGACAACACCAACTACTGCGCAACTGATAGAATTATACCGTGGTAAAAAAGAAGGTGAATACATCAGCCGACTGGCCGCTTGGGATCATTTAGTTGAAGACGAGGAATTAATGGTTGATGAGTTTAAATCAACCATTCGTTTTATTGAGGATGAATATCTTACTCACCGTGCAGAGCAGTTGTTGAGCAAAGCCAAAACTGGCCAGATGAGCCCAGCTGAGCGTAAGGAATATCAAATGCTGGTGATGGCGCTTGATCAAAGGAAAAAGCAGGGTTGAATCGAACGTAGATTTTGTCAGGAACTGTAAAAATACCCAATCCTAGGGGCGTGGATCTTTAATGGGTTCAGCTATCTGTGAGATAACAGTCTAAGGACAGCCCTCCAAGAACATTTTATTTGATACTGCTCTGCACGCGTTCTATTAATGAAGCTAACATCCATGAGTCCAGCGATATCACTTAAAACGTTATTACTCTCTATAAGAAGTGTCTTCAATTTGAGATAGCGCTTCATGTGCGGTAGCAGCACATAAACTTGCCTCAGTAAATGATTTCACACTGTAAAATGCGTTGCTGAGTTCAATGCAAATATTCATTAAAACAAGCGGGTGCTTAAGTAACATCTCTTGGTATAGTAACTCTCTATTGCTAAGCTCAGTCCACAATGCAGTGTACGATTCAAGTGCATTTTTAGAATATCCTGCCTTAATATCTTCGCCAGGCCTATTGATACTGCACTCTACCCTAATTCTAATCGTTCGTATGTTAGTGTGGTAAATTGCAATATGAGCCTTATTTGGAGATGTTCTAGCCATTGCCTCCTTCAGGGCTAAGTGAACCTTTTGCCCTGCTTCATTTAGCCTATTTAGAGAGCAGTACACAGCGCTTAGATCATTAACTTTCTTGGAATAAGCAGCGTCATTTTTCGCGTTCCCATATGTTTTTGAATAAATTTCAAGGTCATATGCCTGTTGACTAAGGTTGAGTCCTTCCTCTGGCTTTGCTTCGGATAGAGGGACTAATACTGGATACTCATTTTCGCTTGACACCGGAATACACGCCCACTTAAGGCGATAAAAGCTTAAAGACTCTTTGTACTCTTCTAGTTTAGTAAGTAGTAATCCAATCTGATTGCTAATAATTATTGATTGGTAGTGTTTTTCATCATGTATATTTATATTCTCTTGAAGTTTTTGTTTAAGGTGGCTTAATCTCAACAAATCGCTAACTTTGCATATGTTTTTCTCGCTGCTTTTTAACTCCTCACTATTACTAGTAGTCCCCTCTAACTCAAGTTTGTGGGAGAGTTCCAAATGCGTCAGAGCTTTTTCATAGTTGCCAGCAGCCTGATAAGCTAAACCTAATGCCAGATGAGCTTCGCTATATGCACTAGGAAAGGGGGCTAAAGCTATACTTAAATGCTCAATAACTTTTTGATTATTTGCCAAACTACTATATGCCAACCCTAAGCGATATCGTGTTTTCAGTGTATGAGTAATATTTGCCGATTCGTATTCTAATAGTATAACCAAGACTAATTCTAGGTGTTTTATTGCCTCATACTGTAGGCCAATGGTTTTATAGCATCTGCCAATATCATAATGAGAACAAATCTCTCGCGAACGATTATCATCACCATTATTTGAGATTGCATTCAATGCTTTCTCGTAGAAGACAATGGCGTCTTGATATGATTTGAGAGCAAAATACGATCCAGCGATATGGAATAATACTTCACTTGATTTCGGCACCAATGAATCTGCTTGGTTCAAATATCGAATCGCTTCTTCGAACTCCATCATTGCTTTAGCGATTAAACCAAGTCTAAGCAGAGCATCGGACATTTGATTCGGCATCAAAACAGACGCTTGCATTTCTTCTATAACGATTTTTTTTGCTTGTTCAATTTGAGCATCATTGACAGCAGCAACAAGGGATTTTATTTGTTCTGGTTTTGAGGAAAATTGCTCCTGACATTCCGAAACTAGCCTTCTAAAAGAATCAACAAACTGACTATGGCTGTTGTCTAATACCTTTTTGTCTAACAGCTCATTCAAACTTTCAAGTTCATACCTTGTCGCAGTACTTTCTAGAGTACCGTAAGCGTCCGGTAATTTGCACATTAACCCAAACTGCCTAGCAAAGTATCCTGTAGCTATCGTCGGCAACAGGATAAGAATCATGGCAAACCGAACACTTGTACAGTGGCAACTAATAATCGAAGCGCATAAAAACAGTGA
>CALKGI010000029.1 GCA_938085045.1 uncultured Alteromonadaceae bacterium | reverse complement strand
TGTATTTGCTGGCTTTTGCTCCAATCTAATGCGGTATGCAATAGTCTTGTAGAGATACCAAGCTCTTTGCCCCGGTAGGCCTTTTTTAGCATCATTTTTTTTAAAGTGCAGGTTTGATTTTCACCTAGCGTTACTGCAATGGTACCGACAACTTCATCGCCCGACAGTGCAACCCAATAGGCGTCAGGTAATGGAGGTTGGTTTTTTGATGAAAGGCTTTGGGCTGGTGCAAAAATTGATTCGGTAAACTCTAGGTCTATTTGGCTAACCATTGCCTCAACACCTTTTTGGTAGTGAGTGTTGTATAAAACAATTTCTATCATATTCACAAAAGCCTTATCTATTGTCGTGGTATTGATTGAGTAAAGCGGACAGTCTACCTGAATTGATGGCTGTGGCTAAATACATAAGGTTTGGTACATTTAGAATAACTTGGATTCATTTCGAATTATTTTGTTCGCTTTGGATGAGTTATGATTCATCATTCAAAGATCTGTTCGGCTATACCGCCTTGTACTATACCTGCTTGCACCATACCGCCTTACACAATGGTTTACGTATTATTTAACAGTTAAATTAGTTTCATGTTGGTGCTGCACTTAAGGTCGGTTATTTTTACGTTATTTTGATTATAAAAGGATATCCATGTTTTATTTTGATACCAACCACCGGGCAATGGCCGACATGAACTTATCGGAAAAAGTCCGAATAAATGTTAAAGCCATGCAAGATGCCAAGCTGTTTAAAACCACCAAATTCATCCTGTTAGTCTCGTTTTTCACCCTGTTGAGTGTTGTTGTGGCAGCGTTTGCTTGGGTCACTACACAATATGCCATTGCAAGCTTACTTGGTATATTGTTAGTGACTTGTACAGGTATGCTGGTCAGCAACTTGATATTTAGATCTCAATATTCTCCCTTTATTGGTGAAGCCTTAAAGCATAAAGAAGACGTTTTAGGCGATGAAGCCCAACGTTTGGCCCACAACAAAAAGCAAAAAGACCATTTTGCGATATTGGCGTTTTTTATTCCTGTGTCGTTGCTCGTCATTTTTATTGTTTTATAACACTAAGAATGGGTGACGGCTAAGCGACGAGTATTTAGTTGTCACAATAATCAATATTTTGTTATTGCAATTGACTCTCTTGTTGGTGCCTAATCTGCTGTGTAATTTGCCTGACGCCAACTGATGCTCTCTTGTACGTATTAGAAACCACATTGTTATCGGTTTTCAAAACCTCTGGCCCATTAACATAAAGCGACTCGTTAGAATGGTTGCTAATCGCAAGATAACCCCAACCAGTAGCGCCAGCTGCAATGGTGGTTGTGTATTTTATCCAGCGAATATTACCAATCAGTTGTTCGGTTTCTATGTTGGCTTCTAGCGATTGTTCAAGGTCATCATGTGGGTGAAGCGTGGGGTTAAAAAAGTGGGCAGCAATGCTTTTGTCGGTAAATTCATTATTGGCATCAACGCCCAACCAGGCACTTATTTGATGCGAATTACTACTGAGTTTAAACGTGCCCCAAGCATTGATACCACTGGGGTTGGCGTTGTGTCCGGGCATTAACAAAGTGTGTTGAGCACTAGGAGCATTGGCTATTGCATGATGGTAGGCAATCGCTTTTTTGCCGGGTTCAAACCGGGGCATTTCAAAATACCACCTGCCTGCACCAGTTTTACTGGTGAAGTGGGGGTCGAGCATTCTGTTTTGAATTGAGCTGGCTTGCATAAGCGCAATGTTAACAAGCTTTCGCTCTACCTTTATAACGGTATTTTGCGTTTCTTGCGGCTGAATTTGTTTCTTTTCATCCGAGCAACCAACCAATCCTATTAAGCTTATTAATACTGCATTTAAACCCTGTTTCATTGTTTATTCCTTACTTATTGGTTTAACCAAGCTTTCGCGGCTTCGAGTTGGGTATCTCGGTTTAAAATCGCATCACTTTGCTTTTGAAAGACAATTTCATGAGGGGTAACGCCTTTGCCTTTTTCGAACACCAAAGGGGCGTTAGGCAGTTGCAAAAACGCGGTATCGTGGGTTTGTACTCTGGGTAATACGGGCTCATCTAATAGTGGTGACATTGTTATGTGGTAACCATAAGCACCCATCAAAGGCGATGGGCCAAATATTCTAAATTGTGCCTGACGTTCAGTGAGTACCCGAGTGAAAAAGTCACTGGCAGATACGCCTATGCCTGTTAGCAAGGCAATTTTGGCGTTAACTCCTGTGCTGTTTTCGTGCTGCACGCCCACTTTGTGTGCTTCTACTCGGCCACATGAGTTTTGGGTAGGGCTTTGTGTGCATTGTTTGGTGTTTGCCAACTCATCAGATTCATCTTCAACCTCAAACCACGGATAGAGCATTTCTCCCCAAAAGCTGGCGTCTTCGATTAGAAAATCCAATAAATAGTGCAAACCCGTTGGCGATCCGCCCATACCTAGGCGGTGATCGAACAGTATTTTGTCTTGTTCGACGGAAAATATTTGGCTAAATCGTTCAGACCATTGCGGGTAGGCTGCGGGATAGAAGAATTGGTTGAATAGCACGCTGGTGATGTTATTTTCAGATTTATCCAGCACATCGAATAAAAAGCTAGCGTTGTTGTAGTTGATGTCAAAATCGGGTTTGAAACGTACATCGCAAAACGATTCATCGCTTAACCAAGGTTGAATATTTCCTTGCCAAATTTGGTTGCCAATAACATCGGCAAAGTCTATTTCAAACGTCTGCTGTTGTTCATTAGCGCATCCTTGTGGGTCTGAACAGCGGGCAAAAGTGACTTTGGCGCCAGTTGAAGGCAGTAGATAGTTAAGATAATTGACGTGCTGGGTTGGTAAGCTGCCCCTGTCACCGGCAAGCTGTAAATTTGGAATTGAAGATTGTTGCATCCACAGTTTAGGCGTTAGCCCGTCAATATCGACAATCACATCACCTGGTTTTAGCAATTGAGAAAACGGTGTTTGGGTCTTTGAAAATAACATTGGCACAGGCGACTCGCCTGAGGTTGGTAACAAATCAGCTTCACCTTGATTGAGGCATAACCCTGAATTGATTTGGCGGTTTTGGCTCATTACCGGCGCAATACTGTGGCCATCTTGCAAAACCTGCCATGCACTTTGAATAGTGCGCCAAAAGGACTCGCCATCGTGGGCCTGTTTGGCGGTATTCATGGTTTGGTTAAACTGCGTCATTTGTGACTGGGCAAAGCGTATACCTTCGAATGTGTTGACTTCAAACTTGCGGCGTTCAATATAATCGTCAATTAGGTTTGCAGGTGGTATTTGACCCCAAGCAAATGCGCTGTCTACACATTGACCCAGATAACAAGAACCCTGTTGGCCACATTGCGCTTTTGCTTCAATAGTAGAACATTGTGCGACAGGCACGATGGCAGGTCCTAAATCGAATATTTCTAAAGCATCTATCGCCACATTGGCATCAGGTGCGCGTGAATAATTGCTGCGGTTTAAAGTGCGATTTTGCAGGTTCTCTAGATACAAGTGGTCGGCCACAATGAGTCCGCCGAGTGAAAAGTCGATAGGCCCTGAGCTTAGTTCTCGCCAACCGTCATCACTACCTCGGCCAGTTGGATGAAACTTGACATTGCCTACCCAGGTATTGTCACGCATCCACACTATGCTCGCTGATAGATGGGTGCCCTGTGGTTTATACCATAATTTGATTTCGACCCTTCGACCGTCAAATTCAAGCATTTGGTTGCCTAGTCCAATTGCTACGTGGTCGATATTGCCACCAATTTGCCAGTAACCCGAACCCTCTATGCCCTGCTTGTATTCTTTGAACCGCGCAGCAACATCAGTGGCGGGCAATGAATGCCAATCTGAATCATAAATTGAAATGTTCAGGTCATTAGTTTGTGGTTCCATACTGTTAAAATATTGGCTGTCGCCACGTTCTAGTTTACCGGTCGCCGGGTTTAGCTCGGCTGCTGATGCCAACGACACAAAACCCAGTAATAAGGTCTTGGGTATAAACCATTTTGCTGTTTCGACGATATGCGAAATATTCATTGCTTCTCCAGTAAAAACGCGCTGATAGACAAAGGATGATAAAAGTCGAATCAGTATTCGACACTGTCGCCCCTTGATGCAATTTGATTGATGTTATTGGCGGTGATGTTTTGCTGATGTTTTAGTGAGGGTATAAATATCAATGGGTTAGGTGTTGTTGGTTGCATCTTTTGACAGGAGCTAGCAAAAATAAAGGTGATTGAAATGACCTAAGTACAATGTTGGCTACTGAATTGTTCAAGATAATTATTTGGTGGTACGTTGAATAAGCTGCCATAATTCATAGTACCTTTAACTATCCATTTTTTTAAGACTATGAAATTTAATGAACTCTCCTGTAGGTTTTTATGATTGGCCTAATCAGAAATCGCAGTAATATGTTAATACTGATGGGTATTTTAATGAGTATTATCATCATTGTTGGAGTGGTTTTTGAATATTTTGAGCGTCAGTCTAATGGTATGATTACAATAGGTATTTCTCGTTGGGGAGGGAATTCTGAATTTGGTCGAAGCGTAGCAGGGTTTAAAGAAGCATTGCACGAAAATGGTTATATTGAAGGTGAAAACATTCAGTATTTGGAGATGAATTCTGAAACTGACATTGTTAAACAACGCCAAATAATTCAGTCTTTCATTGATGATAAGGTTGATCTTATCTATTCGTTGACCACCCCAGGCACTTTGATTGCGAAGGAGCTGACTGAGCAATACAAAAATCCGATCCCGGTTGTTTTTTCGATTTGTACTTACCCGGTAGAGTCCAAGCTCATTGAGTCTTTGAATGCTTCTCGTAATCATTTGGTGGGCACCAGAAATTACGTTGCCTTTGCTAAACAATACTACGCTTTTGAACGAATTTTCCCGCATACCAAAACCCTTGCCGTGGTTCATAGAAAAGGTGAGCCCAATTCAACCAATCAGTATCGGGATGTTAAGCAGTTACTTGCCAAGCGCGGTATAAACGTTATTGATATTGCAGCTGTCGATTTAAAGGCAATCCAAACTCAGCTCGAAAATGCCAAGGACCAGTTTGATTCAATTTACTCGACTTGTGATACCTTGACCCATGCTGGTGGAGAAGAAATTATTGTTGAATTTAGTAAGCGTTATCAAAAGCCTTCGTTCGCGTGTAATAAAGAAGGGGTTTTGAAAGGGCACCTAGTCGGTAATGTGGGCGACTTTAAGGCAATAGCCAAAATTTCGGGAGAAAAAGCAGCATTGATATTAAAAGGCTCGAAACCCAGTTGGTTGAAAACTGAATCTCCAAGACAGAATTATATTGTTGTAAACCTAAAAACCGCTGCTGCCTTGAATATAACTGTTCCTCAAGATATTTTGGACAACGCGAAAGAAATTATAACTGAGTAGCTGAAGATGAACATAAAGTTAAAGTTGTCGTTTGGTTTTCTTCTGGTTTTCGTCTTAACGACCTTTGTGTCTATTTTGGTGTATGCCCAGCTGCAAAAAATGGCGAAACCGTTAGAGGAAGATATACCTCAGAGTATTGACCAGCTTAGTCATTCTACTAATCTGGATAACCTAGTCCACCTTATTCGTTATTACGATGAAATCCTCACCCAAAGTGTTCGTATCTATGCCTATAGTCAAGAAAAAAAATGGGAGCAAAGATACTTTGCATTTCAACCTGAATTGGACAGAGTTATAAAACAGGCGATTGCTGGGAGTGATATAAAAGACCAAGACATTTTCGCGAAAATTGCCAAAGCCAATACTCTGCTGATAGCAATGGAGTACCAAGCGCTACGGGAAGTTAACAACAACAATATTCAAATAGCATTAGATTTGATTGCCAGCAATGAATACAGAGTTCAAAAATTGGTATATACCAATAGCTTGAGTGAGTATTTTCTAAGGCATCGAAGCGGCTACGAATTCTCATCAGAAGCTTCTACTGTTATGGTCAGGCTGGCAGCGAACAATGCACGTCAATTACTACAAGATTCCTTGCGGGAAACGGTCATATTAACCTTGGTAATACTGTTTATCTTAATAGCTATTGGGGCTGTTCTGACGGTGACTATTTCAAAACCATTACAAAAACTGACGCACTACGCTGTAAAATTGGGTGAGGGAGATCATTTCCAAACGGTGAGTGGATTTTCAAATGATGAAATAGGGCTCCTTGCCGACGCCTTTCAAACAATGTCTGATACGATTCAAAAATCTCATGCTCAATTGGAGCAACGGGTCGCCCAGAGAACATTGCAGTTGGAAAATAAGAACCAGCAGTTGCAGGCTACATTGGTCGAGCGTGCAAAACTGGAAAATCAGCTCCTGCAATCTCAAAAGATGGAATCTTTGGGGACTTTAGCGGGCGGCATTGCTCATGACTTTAACAATATACTGGCGAGTATTATGGGCAATTGTGAGTTAGGGCTAATGCGCTTGGTTAAAGGCCAGGAAGTAGAAAGTAACTTTAAGGCTATCAATTTGGCTGGAGATAGAGCTACAGCCTTGGTAAAACAAATACTAACATTTAGTCGAATGGATTTAGGGACCCCTAAAGTGAATGATTTGTCGGCTATTATTCACGAAGACTTGGAAATGATTAGCACAATGATTCCAAATAATATTGAATTTCGCCAAAATATTCAAACCCACTGCATGCCCATTTTGGCTGACAGAAATCAAATGTGCCAAGTGTTAATGAATTTGTGCTCCAATGCCTTTCAAGCCATCGGTAATGAGTGTAACGGAGAAATTGAAGTTAGTCTTAAACAAAAGATTGACCCACACGATATATCAAAGAAATTTCCTGACGGTTATTTACAGTTGGATGTTAAAGATAGCGGTGTTGGCATTGAGCTCGATATTCAACGCAATATCTTTGACCCATTTTTTACCACTAAAATTCAGGGCCAAGGCACCGGTCTGGGTTTAAGTGTGGTTCATGGCATTATCGACAAACATGGTGGTGAAATTAAAATTATCAGTGAAACTGGTGTTGGCACTACTTTTTCGGTGCTTTTACCGACGATAAAATTGGCAACTCTTGAAGAACAAGAAATGGTGCTTGAGGTTAAAAATGGTACTGGGACAATTCTTGTTGTCGAAGATGAAATTGAACAGGCCAAAATATACCAGCTATATTTGGAGCAAAAAAACTATGTCGTCACCGTTTGTCACAACGGGATGGATGCATTATCGATGTTCAAAGAGAATCCAAATCAATTTGACCTAGTATTAACTGATTACTCAATGCCGGGTATGACAGGTATGCAATTAATAACAAAAATCTTGGACATTCGTTCAGATATCCCTGTAATTATCTGTACTGGTTATGGTGATACAGGGAAAGACAAAAAGCTGGGAGTAGAAAAATATCTAGTAAAACCAATCAAACTGGCAAAGCTACAATCTACGATAGAAGATTGTTTGTTGGTTGATGGGGGCACTTGAGTCGGTTGGACGGTCATTGAGTACTGCACAGGAGCATTGTCTAACTTGTAACTTGGCCAGAATAAATGACATATTGTTGCGATAATACCTAGGAGCGAGCCTTCGAGGTTATTGTCGTTCATAAAAATGCAGTTAACATACAGTTGAATCGTTAAGTTTTCCTCATCGTCTGGGCTGCGATCTTCTTCACAAGAAAGACCCTTTGTTTGTACAACTAATGCCTATGTAGTTGTAAAAACGCATAGGCATTAATGATAAAACGGTTCCGCGATTTGGGCCGGAACTTAATCAGGTTCAGACTTAGAAACCGTTTTTTCTGCCCAATAATCATTGCCACTTGGCTTAATAACATGCACCCATTTGGCGTCCTCTTCAGGTTTCCCTCTAGGGCTGTAAAACTGGTATTTGGTTGAATCTGTTGTATCAATGAATGCAGATTTGCTCACCGCCACAAGTTTTAGCGGTTTTTCATCTTTGTTGGATGTCAGCCACAGGTTGTTTTGTTCAAAGTTGAATTTAACGGTCTGGCCATCACCACTAAAGTTGCCTTGATATTCTTTTAAATCAAGGGTTTTGTCGGCATAAACTTGGTAGATGTTTGGTTTCAGGTAATCCCATTGGTAGTATTGGGCTACCGCTCTGGCAATGTAATCGAGCAAGGCGAAACCGTTGTCGCTGTTGATCATTATCACCACTGCCTGTTTGCGCTGCAAAGAGCCGATTAAGTATGAGGTGAAGCCCTGATTGCTGCCATAATGACGAAATACCAGATCTTCGCTGGTATCATTAAAAATCTTTGAAAACCCCAATCGCTCTCGATTGCGACTGAACACCTCAGTTGCCATAGATGGTGACAGAATTTGCGCTTTACCTTGATAATCTTCAAACAGCGTAATAACAAATTTGGCCATGTCTGTTGGTGTTGTCCATACTCCGCCTGCGGCTTTATAGGGAAACAAACGGTAAGGATAGGGTTGTAGGTTTTCGTCGTAACCAATGGCCCTGCGCTGTTGCAGCGCAGTTGGCATGGGCTGAGCAAAAGAGCTGTCATTCATGCCGCTTGGTTGCAAAACCAAGGTGTCGAGAATGTTGTCAAAGCTTTGTGAGGTGACATCTTTAAGCAATTTTTGAATAATCGAGTAGCCTGGGTTTGAATATCTTTCAGTTGAGCCCGGAACAGTAATAACAGAGGTTGCTGGGTCAACTGACGGCGCTAAGCCTGCCAATTGTTGGGTCAGTGTTGGTATCTGGTCGCTCGGCAAATAAGATGACCACAAATCATTCTTAATGCCTGCCTGGTGGGTGATCAGGCGGCGTAAGGTGACTTTTTCTTGTGCGGTCAATGGACCTTGGGGTACTTTCCAGTCGAGTAACGTTTGATTGACATCTTCATCGAGTTTTAGCTTGCCCGCATCAACAAGGTTTAGTGCAGCCATCGCTGTTAAAGGTTTGCTTAGTGATGCGCCGGTGAAAACTGTTTGAGCAGTGACTTTTTCTGATGTTGCAAGGTTTGACACACCATAGGATTTTGTCCACACAATGTTGGCATTATCAACAAAAGCCATGCTCAATCCTGGGATGTCATCTTCAAGCATTAACTGGTTAATACTTTTTCGATTGGCATGTCCTTGCAAAGCATGCAATGGTGACAGGTTGTTTTCTATCCAACTTATGGCTTTTTGATTACTGGCATTTGCTGTTTTAATAGCAGTAACCGAATCGGCGGATTGTTGATTACTGCACGATGTTATGAACATCAATGCCAAAAGTAAATACAATTTTTGCATGGGGCTCTTTGATTCCTGTTTGTTATTGAGCGGCATCGTTGCCTCGATTTCGAAATAATTCTAGCAGGCAAAATATAAAACGCCTATTGTCGCTGATTTTCGTGGTTTACATTGGGAAATAGCGTGTACGGCCGGCAAAACAACGTTGATATAGGCAACAAACCTGCGGTTGGTAACAACTGGGCCATTCAAAAATGCCCTATTTATTGCCGCTTTGCACCAATTGAGCTTTTAGAAAGTCAATCAACAATCGTATTTTGGGCGAAAGGTATTTATTTTGAGGATAAACAGCCCAAATACCTTCTTCTGGCTCCTGATATTGATTGAGTAAAGTGGTGAGTTTGCCAGAATCTAAGTGCTGGCGTACATAATAGTCTGGCAACTGGACAATACCGATGTGTTTTAACGCGGCATCTACCAAGCCAATGCCACTGTTGCAGCGTACGTTGCCGCTAACCCGAGTCTGTTTTTCTTTTCCCTTTACATTAAAGCGCCAAAAATTACGAGTGCCGAGTAAACAATTGTGGTTATTCAGTGCGGCTAGTGAGTCTGGTTCGCCGTGTTTTGCTAAATACTCAGGTGAGGCGCAAACGAAATTTGTGCGAGATGAAAGCTTGCTGGCAATCAGGTTTGAATCGTCTAATTGGCCTAACCGAATCACTAAATCAAAACCGCCATCGACCAAATCAACACGATGATTGGTTAAATTGGTGTTTATCTCTATTTCACTGTGTAGCTGCACAAAATCATTCAATAAAGGCAGAATTTTTTGCTCGCCATAGGTGACCGGTGCCGAAAGGTTTATCAGCCCCTGTGGTTTACTTTGTAAGGTGCTAATCGCTTGCTCTGCTGCGGTTAATCCGTCGAGTACACTGCGGCAATGCTGGTAAAAAACCTCACCTTCTTGAGTTAAAGAAACTTTGCGAGTCGTTCGATAAAACAGTTTTATGTTCAGTCTTTTTTCTATTGCACTGACCTGACGGCTTACTTGCGCGGTAGAAATCGCTAGCTTTTTCGATGCTAGAGTAAAACTGCTCGTTTGCGCGACTGCAACAAATTCGTTAATTCCTTCCCAGTTAGCCATTATTACCATGTCGTAAGAGTGTTTTTAATAATGACCATATTATCATTATTATGTAAATAATTATAATGGTTGTATATCAAGCAATCAGTTTAATGCGCTATGACAGGAGCCAACATGTCTGAACAATTTATTAAATCAAAAGCCGCAATCGCCTGGGGCCCAAAACAACCTTTATCAATTGAAGAAATCGATGTGATGTTGCCTAAAAAAGGCGAAGTGCTGGTAAAAGTCATCGCTTCTGGCGTTTGTCATACCGACGCATTTACGCTGTCGGGTGAAGATCCTGAGGGCATATTCCCTTGCATATTGGGTCATGAAGGTGGCGGTGTTGTTGAGCAAGTTGGTGAGGGTGTTACTAGCGTTAAAGTTGGCGACCATGTTATTCCACTTTACACCCCTGAGTGCGGTGAATGTAAATTTTGTTTGTCGGGCAAAACCAATTTGTGTCAACAGATTAGAGAGACACAAGGCAAGGGGCTAATGCCCGATGGCACCACTCGTTTTTATAAAGATGGTCAGCCAATTTTTCATTATATGGGCTGCTCTACATTTTCTGAGTACACGGTATTGCCTGAAATCTCTTTGGCCAAAGTTAACCCTGCTGCGCCGTTAGAAGAAATTTGTTTACTGGGCTGCGGGGTCACCACGGGCATGGGGGCGGTTGTAAATACGGCAAAAGTCGAAGAAGGCAGTACGGTGGCCATATTTGGTATGGGTGGTATTGGCCTGTCGGCAGTGATTGGCGCAACCATGGCCAAGGCGGGCCGTATTATTGTGATTGATATTAACGACAGTAAATTTGAGTTAGCGAAAAAGTTAGGAGCAACAGATTGCATTAACCCTAAAGACCACGACAAGCCCATTCAAGATGTGATTGTTGAGCTAACTGACGGTGGCGTCGATTATTCGTTTGAGTGTATCGGCAATGTTAATGTTATGCGCTCTGCATTGGAATGCTGCCATAAAGGCTGGGGCGAATCGGTGGTGATTGGAGTTGCAGGCGCAGGGCAAGAGATTTCAACCCGGCCATTTCAGCTGGTGACTGGGCGTGTTTGGCGTGGTTCTGCTTTTGGTGGTGTAAAGGGTCGTTCTGAGTTGCCAGATTATGTAGAGCGTTATTTGCAGGGCGAATTTAAACTCAACGATTTTATTACCCACACCATGGGGTTAGACGACATTAACGAGTCTTTTGAGTTGATGCACAAAGGTGAAAGCATTCGTACTGTGATTCAAATTGGATAACCATTTATCGGGAGCTGGATTGCGCTCCTACGTTTGGATTCAATCAACCAACGTATAATACGCCCAGCGCCGTTGCCCTTCACGGTTGAGCTTGCCTTCGCCGTGGAGTTTTTTAAGCAAATAAGAGGCGCGGCCATGTTCAATGTTCAACATTTTTTGGGCCGCTGAGTTATCAATACGCCCGTGTTCTTTTGCGAAATCAAGAATTTGTTGTTCATCTTGTTGTTTGGCTCGTGTTGGCGGGGCTGCGTCTGCCGCTGGTTGCGTATTTTGTGGCGGCTGGGGAAATGATCCGCCCTCTAACGCTATGTGGTGAATAAAGTGAAAATGCTCAGGTTTAATGGTTTGCCCACGGCTGGCGATTAACGCATGTTCAATGAGGTTTTTCAGTTCACGTACGTTGCCCGGAAAATGATAGCGCTGTAAAACCTCAATGGCTTCGCTGCTGATTTCAGATGTCATTCTGCCCATTTGTTCGGCCAACAGCGTTAAAAAGTGCGTTGTTAGCGGTATTACATCTTCTATGCGTTTGCGTAAAGGTGGCAAATTCACAACGTAACCAGACAATCGATAGTACAAGTCTTGGCGAAAGGTTTTTTGTTCAACTTTACTGCGTAAGTCGATATTGGTTGCTGCAACCACTCTCACATCCACTATTTTGTCGCTACTGCCACCTACTGCGGTGACTCTGCCATCTTCGAGTACGCGCAATAATTTGGCTTGTAACTGCAATGGCATATCGCCAATTTCATCTAAAAACAAGGTGCCGCCATCGGCTTGCACAAAATAGCCGGGTCGGTTGCTAACCGCGCCAGTAAAGGCGCCTTTGGCGTGACCAAAAAATTCTGAGTCGGCCAATTCATTGGGTATGGCGGCGCAATTGACCGCGATAAAGGCATTCTTTTTACGGTTGCTGCCAAAATGAATCGCCCGAGAAATGAGTTCTTTACCCGTGCCACTTTCGCCTAAAACCAGCACATTGGTTTTGTCTACTTGTTGCAGGCTGCGAATTTCTTCAAGTGTTGAGGTGACAACCGGGCTGTTTCCAATAAAGGCATCAATGCCCCATTGTTTTGCCTCTTGTTGGGTTAACGCCGAGAGTTTATTATCGGCAATACTCAAAGCGGTTTGCGCTCGTTGGGTTTGGCTTATTTGCTCTTGAAGTTGGTTGTTTACATCTTCTAAGGCGATGTTTTGTGCTTGTAATAACAGTCGTTGCCGGCGAATGGTAAGGTGAGTATTGATGCGGGCAATCACTTCTTCGCGCTGAAAAGGCTTGGTGATAAAGTCAACGCCGCCAACGCTAAACCCTTTGATTTTGCTGTCGGTGCCAGACAGTGCACTCATAAAAATCACCGGAATATCTCGTGTTACAGGGTTCTTTTTTAATTCAACACAGGTTTGAAAACCATTAATGCCGGGCATCATTATGTCGAGCAATATCATGCTGGGCAATTGTTCGGTGGCCAACTTTAGCGCTTCTTCTCCAGACAGTGCAACACACAACCCATGACCAATATCTTCAAGTTGGTGAATTAGAATATCGAGGTTGTCGGGTTTGTCGTCAACGAGCAGTATGACTGAGTTGGCGTGATCAGAAGTCGTCATTCTTTGCCTTTGCGATGATTGTCTATGAGCATACTATAAGCGACACTTCTAGCTATAAGCAAATTTGCTTATAAACTTATAAGTGTTTAGCGTCTCGTATAAGCAATTCTATAATGTATTATCAAAATAAATCTTTAACAATATGATTTATAAGTATTTTTATTTGTTGGCAACTTATTTGCTTTGTTCAGTGTTGTTATGCTGATAAAGCACTCGGCATTCAAACACAGTTATTATGGAGGCCTTGATGAACAACGTTGATACTTATACCCCGACCATACTCGCCATTGATGATATGCCCGTAAACCTAGATATTTTGGTTGAGCATTATCAATACGAAAAGGTTAATTTAACCGTTTCATTGTGTCCGTTAGATGGTTTAAAACTGGCCGAATCGTTAAAACCAGATTTGATTTTACTCGATATTATGATGCCTGTTATGGATGGTTATGAGGTTTGCTGGCGCTTGAAGTCTAACCCTAAAACCCGCGATATTCCGGTTATTTTTGTCACGGCAATGTGTGAGTCAACAGACGAGCAAAAAGGGCTAGACTTAGGGGCTGTTGATTACATTTCAAAGCCATTTGTGATGCCGATTTTAAAAGCTAGGGTTCGTAACCATTTGGAATTAAAACACAAAACCGACAAGTTGCTTGAATTGGCCAGTATTGATGGCCTAACAGGTGTGGCCAATCGAGGGTATTTTAATCAGTTGTTTGCCAGAGAGTTCAAACGACATTGTCGCAGTACTCAGCCGCTGTCGATGATCATGATAGATGTCGATTACTTCAAACTTTACAACGACCATTATGGTCATGTGATGGGTGATGAATGCTTGCGAAAAATCGCCAATGCCTTGCAAAAGAAAATCAAAAGACCTGCCGATTTATTGGCCCGCTATGGCGGCGAAGAGTTTGTGGTTATATTGCCTCAAACCAGTCATAAAAGCGCGCTAAGAATCGCCGAAATACTGTGCCGTAGTATTGATAATTTGCAGTTACCTCATGAAAAATCAACTTGTGCAGCCAATGTGACAATAAGCTTGGGCTGTGCAACTGCTGAGCCTGAACAACACCAACAGTGCGAAGGTTTACTAAATGCGGCCGACAGCAATCTTTATGCGGCTAAGCTGCAAGGGCGAAATCGGGTGATCGGCGAAGCGGTTCAACCGATAGATGTTGTTAAGTACACCGAATCGAACATACGCATGTTCGGTTGATAGGTGTTTGGATAGGCTGCTAGTATTACAGGGTGAAATATCCCACGCCACTCACTTGGGCGCAGCGCCGAAGGGGTGTTACAAATAAAGGAAAAGCGCATGGCCAAATCTTATAGTCTCAGCTTGATAATGAGTATTGCGGCAACTTTGTTGTCGTTCAATGTAATGGCTGGTGATGACGAAGACGAATTTGCCGAACTCATGGCATTGCTCGACGCCCAAACAGATTTGGCTACCAAGTCTAAAATGAACGCCGATTTTGTGCCGGGTATGATCACCATTTTGCATGGCGAACAACTGCAAAGTTTGGGTGTGCAAACCATCAATGAAGCGCTGGGTTTGGTGCCGGGTATTTATACTGATGTTGGCAATGTTGGGCAACCTGTGACGATTGTTCGAGGGGTTGGCGTTGCGCTCAAATCAAGTAACTTAAAAATTATGTTTAATGGTGTACCTGCCAATAGTGCGGTCACGGGTGCTGCCGAAGCCATTTTGCATTTGCCGATATTTCAGGTTGAGCGAATCGAAATTATTCGAGGCCCGGGTTCGCCACTGTATGGCGAATTTGCTTTTTCGGGGGTGGTTAATATCATCACCCGCAGCAGTGACAAGGCTGTGCAAGTTAAAGTGGGCAAACATCATTATCGTCAAGTTGACGCCGCTTATGCTGCTGAGCAAGATGGTTTGAAGTGGAGTCTTAACGCGTCGGCATGGAAAACCAATGGCACCGAACGGCTCTCTGGACAAGACAATTTCACCCCTAGCGGTTGGGGACATGCGCCGGGTAATATCTTTGACCATGATCAGGGTCAGCTATTGTCATTTAATGCCGACTATGGCGATTATCAATTCAAAAGCCGATACGTTAACAGTAAAAGAGGCGGTTTTTATGGCGAAACCGCTAAAAGCGACAAAGACTATGCACCTCGTAAAGAGTCGGTTTTAAATTTGCACGGTAATAAAAAATGGGCAATCAGTGACGCGCTATCAGCAACCTTTTCATTAACTTGGCAGCAAACCAAGTATGCCGAAGCCGAGTTTTTGGGGATACCCGCAGGGCCAAGGTTGCAAGGCCCACCGCCACGGACTCAGAACCTTGTTGACCGACGCCGTCAAACTGGCGCCGATGATTCGTATGAGAAGTTTGAATTGGCTTTTAACTGGCAGGCCTTAGACAATCATAACCTGCTGATTGTGCTAGAAGGGGCAAGGTTTAAGGTTGATGATTCTTTTGGTTATGTGAGCGAAGGCGATGTGTATATCGCCTTGAACGAAGATGAATTAAGGGTAAACAGCAACGCCGAGCGCAAGCTATATAGTATTGTGGTGCAAGATCAGTGGCGATTTAATGACAATTTGGATATTACCCTTGGCACTCGGTTTGACCATTACAATGACTGGGGCAGCAGTCATTCGCCGCGTATCGCTGGGGTTTGGCGACTGTCGCAAGAACACATGCTTAAGGCTCAGTATTCAGAGGCTTTTAGGCCGCCTTCGCTTGAACAAAGTAACCCAGGCCCCAACAGCTTGCTAGGCAACGCACTGGTTGGCAAGATAACCTCAGAGAATTTGGCGACCAGCGAAGTGAGTTATGTTTTTCGCCAACCAAGCCGCAATATAAAAGCCACGATTTTCAAAACCGATATCAGTGATTTAATTGAGTTTCACATAAATCCGGGCGATCCGCCGGTGTTTCGCAACCTTGGGGATATTACCGCCCGTGGCATTGAGCTAGAGTGGTCTGAAAATATCGCGACCCATTGGGAGGTTTTGTCGAACATCTCTTATGTTAAAACCACCGACACACGCGATGTAGACGAAGAATTTACCGGCGCGGTTAATTGGTTGGCCAATTTAGGCGTTAGTTGGAACGCAACAGAGCAAATAAGCCATCATATATTGGTCAAATATGTTGGCGAACAAGAAGGCGCTGAACTGCCGAATTTGAGGGTAGCACACGCACAAACGTTTGATGCGCATTCTACTTTAGATTACACGCTGGTTTACAAAAACCTCTTTGCTTTTGAGCACTTAACCCTGCGGGCCACGGTTAAAAACCTTGGCAATGCACATTGGAATGTTCAGGCTTATCCCACCCAATGGCCCGATGGATTAACCAAAGGTGGCCGAATGTGGGCAATCGATTTTAGCTATGACTTTTAAAGTAATGAATTTTAAGAAAATTAATAATAAAAGAGGGTGTCAAGGATTGATGAATACTGATTGATGGACAGGGACTGATGGTTAAAGCCCTTCATATTTTTTGCTTATGGTTAATTTTGGCCATGAGCTTTAGCGTTGCGGCCGACTCTTTTACCGACCGCCGTACCAGCGTGGGTATTAAATTATTCAGGTCAATGCTGGTTTCTAATACTGCTTATCTAGATAAAGTTACCCCATCGGGCGAACTTCATATCAAGCTCATATACACTCAAAACGCACGAAAAGCTCACACATTGGCCTCGTCTTTAGGCGCTGATTTAAAGGTGTTACAGGGAAAACCTGTCGTGCTTGAAGTGGTATCACTGAACGAATTTTTAAATAGCAAAACACCAATTTTGGGCGCATTTATTGTTCAAAAGATGAATGGGGCCAACTTAAAGGCGATGATTGATAAAAGCATTTTAGGTCAAACCCTGTTATTTTCTCCCTTTGAAGGAGACGTTGAAAAAGGCGTGTTTGGTGGCATATCGGTTGAATCAAAAGTCAGGCCGTTTATTAATATGACAACCCTGAAAAAAAGCAAAATTACCATGAAAGCCTTTTATTTGAGGGTGTCGAAAAAACATGAAAGCTCAACATGAAAAGTAGACGCTACATTGCAGGTAAACTGAAAACAACCTTTACCATCAGCTTGATTTTTATTTGTGTGCTGATTGTATACCTGATTTCAATGTTTCATTACTGGCAAGGCGAACTGCAACCCCGGTTGCGTCAGGCGGCGGCTACGCAGGCTGATATTATTTCTCAGTCGCAAATGGGGCTATTGGCCAATGCCTTGCAAACCGTTGAAACCGACAAGCGTCAACGGGCAGTGCAGCAGGTCATAAAAGAGATTTTGCTAGTGACCGACCCTTCCATTGGCGAGCCATTGATCAGCGGGCTGGCGCTTGAAGTTGATTACGACACCGTGCAAGCGAGTGCCGATTCTTTGAATATTAACGAAGGCATATTGTCTTGCGAAGGTTGCTTTATTAGCGAAGTGGCCGTGATGGCAGGTACCGGAGAATTACTGGCGATTGCCACTTTTAACGTGACCGAAGCTTATTATCGGCTGTTAAGTTCAGACATAAAATCTAAGCTCATTAACCAGCTGATTATTACCTTGGCGCTGTTTTTTTCAGTGTGGGTTGGCATGATGATTTTGGTCAGCCGGTTAGACAAGCTCAAGCAAAACATCGAAATATCTGACCGAGCCAAAACCCGCTTTTTGGCCAATGTTAGCCACGAATTACGCACACCCTTAAATGCAATTCTCGGTTATACCCAGTTGTTTAATCAAGATAAAACCCTAATGAATAGCCATGGGCGCGGTATTGAAACCATTCACCGAAGTGCTGACCATCTTTTGTTGTTAATAAACGATATTCTTGATTTTTCGAAGGTGGATTCAAAGGGCATTCAGCTGTGTCCATCAGAGGTTATTTTGGCTGACTTTCTAAAAACTTTGGTTGAAATGACTGAGGTGCGCGCCACCATAAAAGACATCGGTTTTGTTTATGAATTTGCCGACAAATTGCCCGAAGTGGTGATGGTTGACGACAAACGTTTGCGGCAAATATTACTGAATTTGCTCAACAATGCAGTAAAATTCACCCGCCAAGGGCAGGTCACTTTTACAGTTGAAGTGTTGGCTGAAAATAGCCAACAAGATTCAGATTCCGTGTTGTTGCGATTTGCTGTTAAAGATACTGGTATTGGTATTGCTGACGACAAGTTGGCCGATATTTTTGTGCCTTATCAGCAAATCGACAACCAAATTACTCGGGCCGAAGGGTCGGGGCTGGGTTTAACCATCAGCAAAAACTTAGTTGAACTGATGGGGCAGACCTTAAACGTACAAAGCCAAAGTGAGGTTGGCAGTCAATTCTGGTTTGATTTGCCTTTGCCTGTCAGTAAACACGCCACGCCATTATTGAATAAAAACCACAATGCCTGCGAACATATCACAGGTTTTGAAGGACCGAGCAAAACCATTTTGTCGATTGATGACAACCATTTTAACCGTGATGTAATACGCCAGTATCTCACCCGTTATGGCTTTGATGTGATTGAGGCATCGGGTGGTGAAGAGGGTTTGCAATTACTCAAACAAAACCAACCAGACTTAGTGTTGCTCGATGTGTTAATGCCAGATATGGACGGTTATACGGTGGTAGAGGCAATTCGAAGCGAGGCCAAATATGAGCAACTACCCGTTATTGCACTAACCGCGGCAACACAACCTTATATGGAAGAAAAAGCACTGTCTTGCGGCTTTAACGCGGTGCTGGCCAAGCCATTAGAGCAACAACTACTGTTGGCTGCATTGAAAAAGGCCCTCAATTTAGATTGGGTTGTTGCGAAAACGAGTACTATTGAAGATGAAGAAACTGATGATGAACCCATGCAATTACCCGATGAAGCCTTAATTGCTACGCTTAAAGAACACGCCGAGAAACACAATATTTTAGCGATAAGAACCGTCTTGAAAGAGCTTGAAGCCGATGGTCGTTACCAACAGTTTCATGATTTGGTGGCACCATTGGCGAGCCATTACCAGTTTGTTAAATTGGTTGAGGCTTTGAAGGGGGTTACGAAAGCTTGATTTGTTTGCCGTTGGGAGCGTCATTTATCGGTGCGCACGGCGCACCCTACGATTTTACCGTAGGGGTAGACCCCTGTGTCTACCCTTTACCACCCTATAAGCTTTTACCTAAGCCTATGAGCGTTTCCATCGCTTATAGCGGCTAATCTATAAGCGGCTTATTCATATTTCTGCCTATAGAATCCCTTAACTTATTGTTACTTAAAGACTTTTTATACTTGGCAAGAACTGTGCAATACCTAACGCAAAGGACAATAGTAAGAGTATTAACAAAATGACCATCAGCCACATTATTTGTATTGACGAACACGCACAATCTGTTGAAGACATCAAACCGGCAGTCGTCGAGTTTGGTGAAAAGAATGACATTAAATTCGACATTCACACTTGTATTTCAGGACAACATTGCATCGACTTTATTCGAGGTTGTGAGCAAAAATCAGAGCATGTCTGTTGTGTTGTCACCGGGGTTCGAATACCCGATATGACTGGTGCGCAGTTGTTGAGTCATTTAAGTGAAAAACACCCGATGTTGGGGCAAATTATTATTGCTGGGTTTTCAGAAGTGGCGCAGACCTTGAGTTGGGTTAGGGCAGAGCTGAAACTCACCCGCTATATTGAAAAACGTTGTGACGCTCAACTATATAAACGCTCTGTAGCCAGTGCATTGGACGGCTTTTTTAGCTTAAGCAAACCTACGCTTAAGTCTATTTACTAAATTATCAGGATGATTGAACATGCCATTTAACAAATTGAAATTACTCGAAATCTTTAACCGAATCCCGTTGTTTAAGTCGTTGGTGCAACGTGAACGCGAACAGGTTCTCAATGCAGGTTGTACCATAGAGTCTGCGCCAGCAGGCAAATCGTTTATCATCGAAGGCACTCATAGCCCGGTTTTTTACGTTGTATTGTCGGGCAGCGCCTTGGTACAACATAACGGGTATCAGGTGGGCACCATAGAGCCTGGGCAATTTATTGGCGAGGTGGGTTTTATCTGCTCCGAAGCCCGTACCGCCACGGTTATAGCGCGTAACGATATGTTACTGCTGAAAATAAACCGTCAAAATTTTCAGAGTTTGCCGATTAAAATTCGTGAATCCATTAAAGACAAAGTGATAGAAGGCCTGGTAGACCGAACCAGTATGCAAAACCGCCAAATTGCCAAACTGGCGCAATCACAAGCTAATGATGCTTTGATTGCTTAGCTTTTTCTTCTTCTTCAATATCAGCTTGTAGCGCCAAGACCAAACAATGCTTTTAACTGCGGCAAATTAGCCGCGCGAGTTGAAATGCATTGTTGAACTATCCCATCAATGGCATTTAATTTCTCTTGTAACCCCGGCACCTCATCTGCCCATTTGGCAAAAATAACCTTCATTCGGGCGCCAATATCAGCCTCACAAGTGGTGTAAAAGGTGTAAGGAAACCACTGTTGCTGGCTGATTTTGGCCAATATTTTGGCTTTGTTACTTTCAATATAATCGAGCACATGCGCTCTTAACTGCGGGTTAAACGAAGGATATTGAAAACGATAGGCAATTCCGCCAACTGGCACTGCGCCAGATAACAAAAAGTCGTAATACCGGGTGACCAGTGATGGCTGCGCAAAATAACCCATTTTTGTGACGATATCGGCCTTCAAATTAGCGTCATTTGAAGCAAGGTAGGCTTTTTCATATTCTGTGAACTCATCGGCTGCACCATGCGCTGCAACCACCTCTAATATTGCTGCTTTCATCGTTGGTGCCAGTTTTGATTGGCCTTTTAATACTTGTTGATACTGACTTTTTGCAAAACTTATTGCCTTGCTATCGCCCAGTCTAGCGCCAACTAAAACTAACAGATTAGCCTGTAGGGTTTGGCTAAAGGTTGTCGATTTATCTTCAACACCCCAAAAGACCGATTGTAATCGGTTGGCCAGTTCGCTTTTGATATATAGGCCATAATCTTTGTTCAGCTCAGCTGGTATAAAATCACTAAACGCAAAGCTTAGATCTTTGACAATATCGTTGGCAATTTTGTGGTGTAACGACAAGTCAGCAAGCAAAGCTAGTTTAAGAGACAAAACATCAGCATAAACTCGCTTGTTTATTTTGGTTAGGTGTTGATTGTTCTCAAGCCAAGCGAGTTTTTCATTGTCGGCTAATTGGTTTATCTGTTGATTGATAATCGCCGATTCTTTTTGAGCAATGTCATAGCGGTAATAGCCAAACGCACCAGCATCAGGAAAAACAGCCTTTGCCCCTGTTGGCAATTGCACTGTCATTTGTTGGTTTTTAAGTAATACGCTTTGGCTAGATACGCCTTTGTTGGTGAGTATCTTGAGCTTTAACGGCACCTGCCAAAGCAGTTTCAGTTTTTCATCGCTGCTGGCACCAAAGGGTTGTTGTGACAATATCAGTTTGCCATCGTCTACTTTTAAATTCAGTAAAGGAAAGCCCGGTTGGTCTAAAAACGAGGCGAAAATTGCCTGCAACGGTTTACCACTGGCCTTTTCTATCGCGCGAATAAAATCGGCAAAGGTGGCATTACTGTTTTGATTGGCAGCAACATATTTGATGATGGCAGCGCGGAAAATATCTGCACCTACATAGGCTTCAATCATATTTAAAATAGCATTGCCTTTGCTGTAAACAATTTGGCCACCTGAATCAACTTCCGCACGGCTTTTAACTGCGCGTCTTATAGCTGATTGGGATTCGATGTTATCGTCAGATAATGACTGTAATTGCGGCAAATTTAGCTCGGCTGACAGCTTTGGCATTCGTGTAACCACAATTTTATTGGCCAACCACTGGGCAAACGATTCATTTAACCACAAATCATTCCACCATTTCATGGTCACCAAATTGCCGAACCACATGTGGGCTATTTCGTGGGCCATAAGCGTTAAAGTAAACCGCTGTTCAGCCACCGAAGGAGGTTGGTTGAATAACATAAAGTCTTCTTTAAAGAACATTAATCCTGCGTTTTCCATGGCGGCCCCGGCAAAGTTGGGCACAACCACAAAATCTAATTTATCGTAGGGATACTTAATCTCAAAAAACGCAGCAACTTCACCAAAGAGTTTGGCAGAATGCTCTAAAACAAATTTGCTTTGCGCAAGCTTACCTTTGGCCACATATAACTTGGCAGGCACTGGCATGTTGGGAATATCAACCGAATCAAAATGACCAACACCAAGCGCCAAAACATCGGTGTAGAGCGGTTTAGTGTCTGCAAAATTGAACGTATCCCACCGCGCCTTACTGGTTTTTGTACTTAGAGTGTTCCCCAACACCTGATAGCCTGTCGGCACTGTGATTTCGAACTGAAACGGAATTTTAAAATCCGGCTGGTCGAACGCGGGAAACACAGTTCGAGCCAACATAGGCTGAAACTGGGTAAACAGGTAGTGTTGTTTATCTTCGACAACTTTGAACAAACCCAAGCCTGTGTCGGTATATTTACCCTCAAAATCGATTGAAAGCTGGTACTTGCCTGCGTTAATGGCCTGCTTTGCTGTTAATGATGCAATGTCGTATGAATTGGTGCCGGCGAGCGACAATTTGTAATTACGATCTGTGCCTTTGAGTGTGATTGATTGTATCGATAAGTCTTTGATGTGCAGCTTTATAATGTTGGTTTGTTTGGTGATGTTCAGTCGTAGCCTTGTGGAGCCTGTAAACGTCTGGGCACTTGGGTCTAGTGTTAGTTTGATGAATTGGTGGCTGGGCTTGATTTCATCTGATAGCTGAAATTCGTTGGCAGTAACTGATTGACAGAGAAAACAAAACATTAGGCTTAAAGTGAATAACCATTTTTGCAGTAACATAATTTGCCTTGAGTATTGTTTTAGGTTTGGATTAGGTGATTGTTTTTAAGGGCATTGTCGCATTGTATTTTGCAATACGATAGCGGCGTTTGATAAAAAGAACCAGTGTTAATAACGCTATGAGTAGTGTTTAAGGGCCAATTGCACCTCACACACAATTTCGTCAAAGTGGCATCTTTACTGGTATGGTATAAACCAATTGCCATTAAATGGTACTTATGATGTGCCAGTACAAAAACTGATTGGTGATGTGTTATTTGAATCCTCTGCATACGGCAGAATGAAACGTGATTTTGCACTCCAAAATGAGCTTTTAACCGCACTGTCACCGTTAAAACGTAAGTGGAAACTCGATTGCTGGACAGATGCTCAGATAACAGCTGGAGTCGACTGGGAAAAGTCGATCATGGGAGAATTGGCAGAGGCTGATTTGTTGTTTTCTTATTGTGACAATGACTGATCTTTGTTTATTTCTTTCTTGTCGCAACCTTGTTCAATTGAGCGAGGTTGCGGTTTTTAGGCTTTAGATTAACCGCATTCATTATTCAACATTACCACATTGCCTCAACACCCCATCCAACTTCGAAGGCCAAGCTTCAATAAACCAGCTGCTTTTTTGTGTGATATAAATATAAGCAGACATTATCAAAATGCCGATAAAAAGCGCGATTGAGATTAAAACTAAGAGTTTAAAACGACGTCAGTTTTCGCGCCGTACTATGGTATGTAATTCTTGGCGTGTTAATTCACAACGTAGGCTGTCTATAAATTCGCTCTAATGGTCGTGTTCTCAAGGTATGCGGATTTTGGCTCATCATAGTGGGAAAGCAGTGAGGTTTACAGCTTAAATTATGTAAGTGATGCGATATTTTATCGACTATAAGACGAACGCAATACCTTCTGTCGTTTTGCCTTGTAAACCTTTTGTAAAACCTTTCACTTGTGGCCGTATTTCAAAATATTTGGCCGTAATTCGATATAAACTGTTCGTTTATTTGCTTATTATTTAATCCTGACTTGGCGCACAGAACAAGCGTTAGTCAGAATAATTATCTTTAAAATCAATAGGAAGTAATATGAAAAGTAAATTTAAAATGGCCATTTTGGCCGTCAGTATGGGTCTTGGTTTTAGTGCAACGGCAACCGCAGGTTGGAGCTGTGAATCAGCAGGTTATGCCTGTATTCAGCAAGGTAATCAGAACGCTTGTGTATACCTCTATAACAATTGCTTAGATTAATTAACAAGCGAGTTAGGTGAGGCGTAGGTCTCGCGATTTAATGCAATATTCGGGTGGCGTTTAATGTTTAACGCTGCTTATCATATCGGGAACGATTTAATTTTTTATTAGGAAGTAATTATGACAAACAAATTTAAAATGGCCATTTTGGCAATCAGCATGGGTTTAGGTTTTAGTGCAACGGCAACAGCTGGATGGAGCTGTGAATCAGCAGGTTATGCCTGTATTCAACAGGGCAATCAGAATGCTTGTGTTTACCTATATAGCAACTGTCTGGATTAATATCAAATCCATTAACTAACACCTTAAGCATGCGGATTTAGGAGATACTCACTGAATCCGCATTTTGTGCGTTCTTCGCTTTGTGTTATTGTCAATGCTCTAGGTCAATAAACAAAGGAAGATATTATGGAAGTATTGTTTGCATTGGGCGGTGTTGTGTTGGCACTTTTAGTCATTGTTGGTTTTTTTAATGAGATTTTTTTGGCCACTAACGCCATTTCGTTTTTTAGAGGCAAAAAGACGCCACTGGAATACATTGCCGAGGATATTGGCAAAGATAAAAACTGATGTGTCTGGCTCGTCAATTGAGTGGCGAGCTAACTTGATATCACTGCTGCTTCATCGTCTCTTAAGGTTAAAACTTCGTATCCCTCTTCAGTAACTAAAATAGTGTGCTCCCATTGCGCCGATAACTTTTTATCTCGGGTGACCACTGTCCAGCCATCTTTTTTGAGTTTTATTTTATCACTACCTTGGTTAATCATCGGTTCAATGGTGAATGTCATGCCGGGCTTTAGCACTTTGCCGCTATTGGGTTTGCCATAGTGCGTGACTTGCGGTGCTTCGTGCATTTGCCTGCCTATGCCATGTCCGCAGTAATCTCGCACCACTGTAAAGCCATGTAATTTAGCATGTTTTTCTACTGCATGACCAACATCCCCTAAAGTGGCGTTGGGTTTAACCGCTTTTATGCCTAACCACAATGCTTCGTACGTTACATCCACCAGTTTTTTCACTAGCGGTTTGGGGGTGCCAATGAAATACATTTTGCTTGAATCGGCGATGAAGCCATTTTTTTCAAGGGTAATATCACAGTTGATGATATCGCCTTCGCGCAATTTTTTGGTCAAGCTGGGTACGCCATGACAAACCACTTCGTTGATTGAGGTATTGAGCACGTATGCAAAACCGTATTGACCCTTGCTGGCAGGGCGGGCATCTAAGTCGTCGACAATAAATCGCTCTACACAGTCGTTGATTTCCATGGTAGTGATACCTGCGCGCATTTTATCGTCGAGCATGCCGAATACACTGGCAAGCAATCGGCCCGAGATGCGCATTAAGTCAATTTCTGCCGGGGTTTTTATGATGATTTTCTCTTCATCTTCAATCTCAGTCATTTTTTTTGCCTCTATCTTCTGCCTTAAGACAGCCGCCAGCGATGAGTTCGCTATTGATGATTTCGGTGAAACTCAAAGTTGGATTTAACTCGGCCAGACGACCTATTTTAATCCAAAACTCGGCTTGCGAGTTTATAGACCTGACCATAACTGAGCTGGCTTTACGGATTTCTTCGTGTAACTCATCGGAGATTTTTACTATACCCATGCGATATGTTTTAGAGTGATTTATATATAAAACGTATGCGAAGTGTATATTTAGTTGATGGGCAATGCAAGGCTGTAGCATTATTGTGTCATTTGAGTCTTCCCCTCACATTCAACCTGAAACTGCTTGGGCGACTGTCCAAACTCCGCTTTAAAACACGCACCAAAATACGATAACGACGAAAACCCGATGTCATCGACAACTCTTGATACTTGCATGCCTGTGATAAGCAGGGTTTTAGAGCGTTCGAGTCGGGTAAACCTGACATATTCGGTGAAAGTATGATTGGTCAAGGCGCTGAGTTTGCGTTGTAGTTGGCGTTCGCTTACGGCCATTAATGAAGCTGCTTTGGTTCGGTTAAAGGTTTCTTCGGCGAGGTTATCTTCGACCATTTTTTTAAAGCGCGCTAAAAATGCTTGGTCTTTCACGTTGAGGTATTCGGGTGTTGGCTCAGGCTTGCCTGATGAGGGCATTTGTTGGCCAAATCGTTTCTTTAAAATTGCGCGAATGGCGAGCATGTTGTGTAATCGGGCTTTTAATTCGGTTTCGTTAAAAGGCTTGCTGACAAAGTCGTCGATGCTTTCGCGCCAGCCTGCAATGCGAGTTTCAGTATCGCCTTTGGCGGTGAGCATCATCAACGGAATATGGCTGGTTCTTTCGTCATTTTTTAGGGTGTTACACACCTCAAAGCCATCAATACCGGGCATCATAAGGTCGCAAATGACAACATCAGGGATTTGTTCGGTGATTATTCGAATGCCATCTTTGCCATTGTTGGCGGCGATGCAGTGGTAGTCTTCGTTGAGTAGTTCGAACAAAAATTCGCGCATGTCTTGATTGTCTTCAACGATAACCAGCGAGGGTTTGCTGTCTAAACCATTCGAAAGTGGTAAATCTAATGTCGGTGATTTTGCTGTGCTGTTTTTAGTGCTCTGACTTTGTCTTGCGTCTTGGCTTAACGATTCTAGGTTAGTGGTTACAGCCACTTCGTTGGTGCTTTTGTGTTGTGCAAATGTGATATTTTTGTCGTTAGGGGTTAGCGGCATAATGATGGTAAAGCAGCTGCCTCGGCCAAGTTCGCTGTCGAGGGTTAATTGACCGTTGTTGGCTTCTACTAACTCTTTGACTAACGCCAGCCCAATGCCACTGCCGCCGATATGGCTTTTGCTGTCGTGTTCGTCGCGGTAAAAAGGTTCGAGTACTTTTTGTTGAACATTTGGCGCAATACCTAGGCCGCTATCGCTGACAGACAATAACAATTGTTGGTCTTGTTGCTTGGCAATAATGGTTATCGCACCCTGTTCTGGCGTGTATTTTATGGCGTTAGACAATAGGTTAGCGATGAGGGTTTCTAACGAATCATCGGTTAATGTGGCACTAATTTCACCTTCGAGTTGGCTGGTAACCGATAAGTGCTTATCTAATATTACCGCCTCAAATGAGCTGATGACATACTTAAGCGTTTGATTCACTTGATATTGTTTGTATTGAATACGGTTGGCGGTTTCTAGTTGCGCCAGTTTGAGTAGTTGTTCAACCATACGCAGCAATTGCCGTGCATTACGGTCGATTATGGTTAAAAACTTTTGATTGGCATCGGTTACCCCTGATTTGAATAGTCGTTCGAGCGGCGACAATATTAGCGTTAACGGGGTGCGAAATTCATGAGACATGTTGGCGAACATTCGGCGTTTTTGCGCTAGTAGGTCGACAATGGTGTTGTTTTTGTTGGCCAGTAACTGGTTTTTGTCGCGCAACTCGCGGGTACGCTCATGAATACCGCGCTGCAACTTGGCGGCGTTTTTCTTGAGATTGTGAGTACGCCAGTAAATCACTGCAAAAATTGCCGCAAGCAGCAAGACCACATAGGCAAATTTGGCAGGTAACGACAACCAAGGCGCAGGTTTGATAACCAACTTTATCGCGGCTTCATCAGACAAACCGCTGTTGTGGTCGATCGCTTTCACTCTGAATTGATAATCGCCCGCAGGCAAGGTGGTAAAGCTGGCGTTATAAGGGTTGCGACCTGTTGCCAGCCAGTCGTCATTAATACTGCTTAAACCGCTTAATCGATAGAAAAATTGGATATTGTCGGGTTGTAATAAAGCCTTGGCACCAAAGTGCAGCGAGAAAAATTGTTGTTGATGATCAAGCGTTATTTCAGGCAGTTGATTTAGTGCAAGTGGTAGCGGCGATTGTGGGTCATAGCGCTGGGTTTTTACGGTGCGATTGAACAAGCTCAATTCATCAAAATAGACCTTTGGAGGCTGTGCGTTGGGCGCTGCCTTATCTAAATTTATGGTTAACAACAGACCCTGACTGCCAATGAATAAATGGTTGCCAATCTTTTTAAGTGAGCCTTTGTATAAGCTAGTTAATGGCGCAAAGGCGCTGTCGCAACTTAGGCAATCGCTTTTATTTTTGTTGGCTAAGTGGTGATATATTTTGTCGTTATCATGAAAAAACACGCCGCCCTGATTGTCGCTGACCAGGTTAACTGGGGCCGTGAAGCTGTTATCAATGGGTTCAAATCTGGCATCGTCTTGCCGAGTAGAATGATACTTTACTAGCCCCATGGCGCTGGTGCCTAGCCAGATATTTTCGCCGTCATTTCTAACTGAATAGACAGTGCCTGCCGGTAGTTTTTTATTGGTGATTTGCCCGCTAGATTTGTTAAAAGTAAACAGGCCTTGATGTTGTAAAAAATCACTCAGGAGTAAATGTTGATCATCAAGCTCGGTCATAGAGACGACGTTGAGTGTGCTGGGAAATTTGATTAACTTGTTGTTGGCGGCGTCAAACTTAAATACATATCGGCGCTGGCTGCCCTGAAAATCAGCGGTGCTACCCCACAATACCCCTTGATTATCGCGATAGAGTTTGGCAACTGCTTCGCTGGCACCTTCGCTGTCATTGTTGATGGAGTAGGTGGTGGTTTTGCCTTGTTCTAAATCATAGTTAAGCAAACCGCTAAACAGCGTACCAAGCCAAAGTTGGTCGCCTAAACCTGCGGCCATGGTGATTATGGGTGTGGCAAAGGTCGCAATGTTTTCGACGCGCGTACCTGAGTTTGACTGATGCCACTGATAGACACTTGTGCCACAGGCAAAATAAACGGATGTTTGGTGTTCGGTAAAACCCCTTGGGTAGCATGATTGAGCGTTTGGGTTTTTATGCTGCCACTGGTTCACGGCGCGGTTCAGGGCAGTGCTTGTGCTAACGCCAGCCTCGGTGGCGGCCCACAGAGTTTGGTTGTCATCTACAAATACGTGGTTGATTTCACTATTGTTCAGTGAGTTTTGTGAATCATCTGAAAACATGCTCATCTTGCTTTGTTTTTTGTCGAATAGCATGACGCCATAGGCAAAAGTGCCCAGCCATAAATGGTTATCATCGCGCGCAGTGATTGAGGTCACTAAGTTTTGGTACCCTCGGGCGGGTTGGTCTGTTAAAGCAAAAGCGGTAAAAGTGTGGTTTTGAGCGTGGTAGGCGGTGAGCCCAACGGTGCCGCCAAAGAATATATTGCCTTGAGTGTCTTCAAAAAATGCCATGTTACCGTTGTTGGGCAAGTTGCCCGATTGGTTTTTGTCTGCTTCTGGTTTGTGGAAAAAGTGACGAGAGGCGTCTTTGGCTAGCTGAAAAATGCCTTGTTGTTGGGTGATTAACCAAAAGGTTTGTGATGAGTCAACAAACAAGGCTTTAAAGGCAACATTGGTCGGTAATGGGTGTTTATTTAGGGTTGGTTGTAATTGCCATTGATTTTGGGCTGGGTCAAAGCGGGCAACTTGAGTGCGCGAGGCCATCCAAAGTGTACCTTGGTTGTCTTTGATAAGGGTGGTTACCTGAGTGCTATTTACCTGAGAGTCATTGTCTTGAGCGCTATTTACGCCTGCTGCTGGAAAACTATATCGGTCAATCCATTGGGTTTTGGGGTTGTAACGGTATATGCCTTGGCTGAGTGTACGCACCCAAATGTGTTGATTGTTATCTTCGATAATCGATTCGATGCGCAGTTCGCTGGTCAAATCGGCAAACGCGTCTTGAAAATCTACTTTGTGAGTTTGAGTGCCATCAAAGCGCAGTAACCCGTTGGTTTCGCTGGCTATCCAGATAAATCCGCGACTGTCTTGCAGCACTTGGCGGGTACGGCGCAGTTCGATTTCGCCAAGCTGGGTTTTGTTGTCGAACAAAGCGCCAAGCGGAGTAAAGTCTGCGGTTTTGGCTTGTGAATTGGTGGGAAAGGTGATGATGACAAAACAACAAAATGCGTAGGTCAACTGCTTGATGGTGTTTGTCATTATTCGCTCCTAGGGTCGGCAATTAATTAGATTTATGGATATTTAATAAAGAACTTAAAATCAAAAGCTTTTTAACCACACAGGGCACAGAGGACACAGAGAAAAACAAACACTATAAAACACGCAGGGCCGGGTTTTAATGATTTTACGTTTTTAATACTGCCTTTGAAGTTGCTCTTGACCTTCTATGTGCTCAGTGTGCCCTTTGTGGTTAAGGCTTTTGAGGTTGTCTTTGACCCAAGTTATTATTTTATCGATTCATAAGCATTCAATCGACCGTAGCCGAAGAAAGGGGTTAGAGAATCTTGAGCAGGTTCGTCGGCACCTTTTATCATTTTTCTGAGTACTTTACGCGGTTTGTTTTTGCCGGTTTTGCCAATAATTAATGCCGCAATGCCAGAGGCTTGAGCCGTGGCAATGCTGGTGCCTTGAATCGTTAATACCTGACCATTATTGTCGATTGCCACCATTTCATCAAACATGTAACACGGCAAACTGACGTAATTGACTGTGCACATTTCGAATGTGCCTTGGTTGTAAATTGTATCGTTGCCACCGGGGGCTGCAAAATCGATATAGTCTTCGCCGTGATTGGTAAATGAGGGCACCTGATCTAAATCGACTGTTTGGTCTTTGCCGTAATCGACAGGACCTGTAGCACTTATGGTGATCACGCGGGGCAGTTGACCCGGCAAGTGAATGTTTTCGTCATCATTGCTAACATCAATAGCATCGTTGCCTGCGGCTGCAATAATTACTGAACCTTGTTTGTATGCGTATTTTGCTGCGCGTTTAAATGCGGTTGTTACCGCGTAGGCGCCCGGTGTGCTTTTGTTTATGTGCATACCTAAGCTCATGTTGATAATGTCGGCATCGATTTTGGCAGCGTAATACATGCCACGAAGCAAAGCTGATGCGCTGCCACGGGTGCCATCTTCAGACACCACTTTTACTGGCACTATTTGCGCATCTGGCGCTACGCCAACTATGCCCATACCGTTGTCTTTGGCGACCATTGAGGTGGCGATGATGGTGCCGTGATGAAAAGTAATTTCTGGAGATACATCCCAGTTTTCGCCATCGATAAATGATTTGGCCAAGTCGGTGTTGATGTTTTCAACCAGCTCAAAATTGTCGCCGTCTACACCTGAGTCTAAAATCGCAATACGAGTACCTTGGCCGCGATAACCCGCAGCCCACGCTTGTGGTGCTTTTATCGCTTGTAAGTTCCACTGAAAACCAAAAAACATATCATCGGGCATTGCTGAGGTTGGTGGTGGCAGTGTTGAAGAGTGAGAAGGCATGGCGTTTTGGCCAGCCGAGAATAGGTCGTCTTGGCTAAGTGCAATGTCTTTAACCGCAAAACGAATGTTTGGTAGTTTTTGCACTTTTTGGGCAAAGTCAGCCACACTCGATTCTACAATGGCGACACCAATATCACGCATTGCGTCAACTACTGTGCCGCCCATATTTTCGATATTGGCCAAACGCACATCATTTAATTTTTGATGGTGCGCCACCACTATATACTGTTCAGCAAAGGCTGAAGTTGAGAACATGGCGGTTGCCAATACAGATAAAAGGTGGATTTTTTTAAAGTGGTTCATTTGAAATTCCTTAATTAATTTTTTTTCATTGTGCATACGATACTTTCGCGAAAACGCTTTAGCATGCTATGTACAATGAAACCCATAACCTATTGAAATAGGTCTTGTGACTAACGCTGGATATCGCCGTCTTGCCACTTTGGCAGATGGAAACAATGTTTCCGGACGGGCGCTAATAACGTCAGTGTGTGTTGCTGCCAAATTGCCGATGTAGTGTGACAAAACCGCGGATTTGGGGTTATTAATTTAAAGCCTGAAAGTCTAGATTTAGAGTCAGTCTTTAATTATTAATAATATTTATTAGTAATTTCATTGAGGTAGAGGGGGAGTCGGTCGCAATTGCCTAGGTTACTAATGATAGTTTTAATACTATAAAAATATGTAGAATATGCTGGTTATTGATCATTCGTTTTTGTCATTTCACCGGTCTTTGCACTAATGTAAGTAAAACTTAAAGAAGATTAGGTTGGTAAAAGGTTAAGCATGCGCACTGTGATTGATAAGAAACAAATCCAAAAAAAATCACGGCCAAATGCTGTTTCGAAACAACAAAGCCGAGGTTCTTCAGCACTTCAATTTGTTGATAATCGTCCTGAAGCTACTGCTCAAATGAAACATCAAAAAATTGCGAATAATAGTTCACAAGCCCAAAACATGGCTCAGTTGCAAGCAATGGCAGATAACTATTGTGCAAAACAGCTAAATGCCATTGCGCCTGACGAAACAGGTGCGAAGGATGAAAGTGGCGCTGAGTCTCAGGCCAAAACAATTGTTGATGGGGCAGTGGCAAAGTCGGCGATGGCCATAGGATCGCAACCTGAGGCCGAGACTCAATCAATTTCAAAAGGTGAAGAAAATACGGCAGACCTTGCGCCATCGCCCGAGCCTGAAGCGGCTGATGATCAAGCGAGTCAGACTGCACAAATGCCACCGGATAGTGAACAGGACGCAGGTCAAAAAGAGTCACCTGTTGGAGACGTTAATGAGTTGGAGTTGGAAATTGAAGCCAATTTAAAAGCTGAAGTCGAGGCTAAGTTTCCTGCCAACGAAGGTCAGCATGCACAAGTTAACGATGACTTAGCAGAAGGCTCTGCTGATGTGACACAAGGGGCTTTTAGGGTTGTTCAACTTGCAAAGGGAAGATTCCGAAGCCGCGCAGCAAAACGACCGTGGGCAGCTAAAAAAACTGGGCTTAGGGAAAGACAAAGAGGAATAGATAGTGGCGCAGATGCTTTTTTTGATCGCAAACGACAACGAAAAATCCGCGATGCGATGCGCCGTGGTGCTAGTCGCAAAGTACTCGCAAGAGCCATTAGTACCTATAAAGATTATCCCGAGGGGTCATATGGTCACGGTCGTTGGTTGTATCTCACGGGTAAATTAAAAGGTTTAGGTAAGAGCAACGGCTTGCTGAGCTTTGATGTTGCCGCAGTTGAGGTGGACCATAGTCCACATGATGCGTCACAGCGCGGGGGGGCGTTAAGAATAGATGATGACGTGTCACGGCATCGGGTGGCAGTACCTTTGCCACGCTCATGGCACCGCAGACACAAAACCACTCATGGCCCAGGTGCCACGCGTTTTAATGCCGTGTTTTCGAGCGATCAAGTCGATTTGGTGGAATCTGGAGATTATTATCAGGCATTGCAAGCGCATTTGCTTGATACCTTTAGTGATGGTGCCATTGGCCAAACTGGACATAGAAAAATCAGCGTAGTTGCCAGATATACCAGAAAAGCCGTTGATTATGCAGCAAGTAATATCCCGGTTTCAATTTTCGCCGGACACGTGAAGAATACGCCCGCTATAACTGGAGCCCAGCACACCTTGATTTTGGCCGCTTTGCACGCAAGGCTGGTTGTTATTATTGCCCAGCCCGGTAAAGGTGCTGTGGTGAATCCGTTTTAAGTGCAATACAATGGCGTTCTTTAATGAAAGCAGCGGTTAAACCACTATGGCCAGAAAGCTTCCCCCTTTACACTTGCTGCAATTATTTGAAGCCGCAGGTCGTCATTTAAGTTTTAAAAAAGCCGCAGAAGAGCTGTTTTTAACGCCTTCGGCTATCAGTCATCAAATCAAGGCTCTTGAAGAAAATTTGGGGATTGTGCTGTTTACCCGATTAACACGAGGTGTGGCACTAACATCGGCTGGCGCCAATTATTTGGTGGTGGTTAGGGAGGTTTTTGAACGGTTAGATCAAGGCACTAGGGTGCTGCAACAACAATTTTCGTCGCAGTCGTTGCGTATATCCACCATACCGAGTATTGCCACCAATATCATTATTCCCAAACTGGGTTTGTTTCAACAAGCTTTTCCGGATATTGAATTGAGAATTGAAACCAGTTTGTCGCTGGTTGACCTGCGTTATGATGATTGTGATGTGGGTATTCGTTTAGGTAGTGGTAAATATCCGGGGTTGGTGGTCGAAAAACTGTTCGATGTTCAGGTCACGCCGATGTGTTCACCTGAATTTGCCCTGAAACATCAACTCAAAGATATTCGTCAGATTTTTGATGTGCCATTGTTGCAGATATCTGGTCCTGACAGTAGTTGGCATAAATGGGGGGCTGCTTTGGGTTTTAGTGTGGATGAATCCAATTCACCGCTGAATTTGGGTTCATATGATGTTGTTATGCAAGGGGCACAGCAGGGTTTAGGGTTGGCTTTGGGTGGTTTACCGCTTGAGAATTCGGTATTGGCCAGTGGTCGTCTGGTCAGACCTTTTAAAGAGCAAGCCCCTTTTGAACATGCCTGTTATATCGCTTTTCGTCCGCAAGACAAACATCGCACTGATATTAAGATATTCATTGATTGGTTTAAGCAGTTACCTGAACTCAATATGAGTGAATGATATTCATCTATAGGTCAGTGTAATACGTTTGTCGCAACCCTTTTGGCTGATTATAGTGGTGTCTCAAACCAACGAGGATGAGACGTTATGAAAGCATCAGTTATAAAAACAGCTACCAGCAACACCAATATGATTTTTACCGCTATTCGCTGGATCAGCGCCGCAGCCATTATCGCTGTGTTGTGTATGGGGTTTGTTATGTCCATTTCTATTACTCAGGCGTTGGTTTTCAACCCTGTGATCTTGTTGTCGTTGATGGGCACTTATGTGTATGCAGGATTTAAGCTGGCAGCTTATGAAGGTGAAGGGTTGTCGTTGGTTGGCGCTTGATTTTTACACTGTGACATTAATTGTGTAGGATGTGCCTACCGCCCGTAAACCCAACGGGCATAAAAGGAAGACATTCAAAATGATTAAAACCATTATCACCTTGCTGCTGACGTTTTATGTTGTCGCGGTTGGGGCCACCGAAACTATCAACATTGCTACCTCTTATACTATTGAATCTAAAGTGCTAAAAGAAACGCGTGGCTACAGCGTTTATTTGCCACGAACCTATGAACAAACCAAAGCACAGCGTTTTCCTGTTTTATATGTGCTCGACGGCATAGATAATTTACGTCATACCGCAGGCACAATCGATTTTTTAGGGCGTTATGCAAACATTCCCGGAGTGATTGTTGTTGCCATTGATTCGCCTGAACGATACAGAGATTTTACGCCTACCGGACCTGAAGACGACAACACCGTAGGTGGCGCAGCGCCCTTTTTAGACTTTGTTGAAAAAGAGCTGATGCCTCACATCAACAAAACATACCGTAACGACAAATTCAATATGATTGCCGGACACTCATTGGGTGGACTGTTGGTAATACATAGCCTGCAAGCTAGGCCTCATTTGTTTCAGGCGCATTTTGCCTTTAGCCCCAGCTTATGGTGGGACGAGCAATTGGCCGTGAATAATATGGCCAAGTGGCTGGCTAAAACCAAATCGATGACCAACTACTTGTACGTAAACCTTGGTGGTGAGGGTGAGCGAATGCAGGCGGGATACAATGATTTGGTGGCTTTGTTGAATAAGTCGGTGCCTGAAGGTTTTAGGTTTAAAGCCGAGCACTTAACTGACGAAACACACACCACCACTCCGGTGATAGGGCAGTTCAGAGCACTTCGAAGCTTATATGCCAAATGGAAAATACCCAATAGTTATTATCCTCAAGGCATGGCTGCTATCGATGCGTATTATAAAGCGCTGAGTGTTGATTTTGGTTACGACATAAAAGTGTCTGAGACGGTGATCAACAATTTAAGTTATTACTATATGGGTTATGCCAAGAAGCCAAAATTGGCGATAGAATCGTTCAAACGAAATGTGAAAGATTACCCTGACTCTGGTTTGGCTCATGCCAATTTAGCCGTAGGGTATGAGAGCGCTGGCCAAATTGCCAACGCCATTGAGTCTTTTAAGGCGGCGTTAAAACTTTTGAGTGTAAGTCACGAGAGTTATGCTGAGACTAAGAATAATTTGCAGCGGTTAACAAAGAAGCATTAGGGGTTGTTGAGGTGGATACCACCAAATTCGTTCAAATCCCACATGGAGGATGGGACGAGGTACGAGTCGTAGTTAGCGCTTGCGCGTAACCCATCGGTTATTCGTCGTTAATCGCCAAACCTTCGTTGTACGAAGGGTGGTTTCATCAAATATTTGGACAATCGGCAATGTGGTTTCATCCACCGCTTTAGTGTTGGGGTTGATGGGGTTGATGGGGTTGATGGGTTGCGATGGGTTACGGCTCGTTCCTCACCTAACCCATCCTCCGTATTAAGCTCTTGATTTACTCCATCACCGCCAAGCTCTGTGTCATCACCTGTTCTAAAATCATGCTGTCGGCTTGGTTCGATAGCAACACAAAGGTGATGCCTTTGTCGCTGAAATACAGCATGTCGCCAGCAAAGCCGGATGATGAGCCATTGTGACCCCAAGCGGTGCCATCTGTTGTGGTGCGTATTTCGGCGCCTAGCCCGTATTCTTGACTCATTACTTCTGTCAGCATGTCATCAAGGCTGGTTTGACTGAGTAGGGTTTTTTGGTCAAATAGAGCATCGATAAAGTCGCTTAAATCTGCCGCGGTAGACACCACACCACCATCGCCAAAACCAATGCCATCGTTGATGTTGGTGACCTCTTCACTGCCTTCAAATCCTGATACCGACAGCTGTGAGCCATCGGCTGCACTGTTTTCTCTAAACTCTAAATAGCTTGATTCCATGGCCAAAGGGGTAAAGATAATGCGGCGCATTTCCTCTGCGAGACTTGAATGACCAACGGCCCCAACGATTAAATCGAGCAATACATAGTTTGAATTAGAGTAATTCCAGTTCGCGCCTGGGGCAAAGTCGGCGTCTAGATTGTGAATATAAGATAATACTTCTTGTTGCTGCCAAACTTGGGTTGGATTGTCGTCTACGGCATCGTTAAAGGCGTCGACTGCGGTGTAATCGACAATGCCGCTGCTCATGTTGAGTAATTGCCTAATGGTAATTTGGTCGTAATTGGCAATGGCATTAATCGATTGGGCATCGAGGTAATCAGTCATTAGGCCGTCGAGTGAAAGTTTGCCTTCTTCGGCCAGTTTAACCACCACTGTGGCCACCAACAGTTTGGTCATGCTGGCAATTCTCAGAGAATCTTCGGTGGTAATGTCTGTTTGCGCTTGAGCGTCTTTGGTGCCGCTGGCTAATATAAAAGAGGTTGTGCCATCATTAATGGCCATCACCAAACCCGGGGTGTTTGAACCTGTTATGGCATTGTTCAAGATGTCTTGTAATTGTGTTTGCTTGTCGGGGGTTGTAGGTGTTGTTGGCGGCGGCGTAGGTACCGGGTCTACAGGGGCGGGGGTTTGTTGATTTGACCCAGAGCCGCTACCGCAGCCTGCTAAACAGGTGAGAAAAATCGCTAACATCAAATATCTTACAGCTTGCATAATCGAGTCCTTAAAATACTGGTGCGGATAACCGCAATACCATTAAGTGTACCAGTTGATTATAAAATTGCTGTATCGGCTTGTAGGTTTTGAGCATTATCTTTAACCCACATTCCCATGCTCCGAAGGCGCGCAGCCAAAGTGGGCTTTAAAGCATTGACTAAAATACGAGTGTGACGAAAACCCAACTTCATGGGCTACTAAGCTGGGGGTTATGCCTTCTTTTAACAGTTCTATGGCTTTCTTGAGACGGTATGCTCTGATGGCTTCTGTTAGGGTCATATCGAGCATGCTTTTAATTTTGCGCGACAGTTGTCGTCTACTCATGGCCATGGCGCTGGCCAATATCGATACATCTAGGTCTTCATCTTTGTAATGATGGTTTAGTACGTCGTCAAATTTAGCGCAGAACTTTTGGGTTAATTTATCTATTTGCTCTTCTTCACTACTAATCCCCGCATCCGGCTGTTGTTCAGTCACTGTTTGGTTGTTTGAACGGCTAAATTTTTGTTGGAAACGATGACTTAACAATTGCCTAATACTCAGCAGGTTGTCTATTCGGGCGAGCATTTCTGCGGCATTAAAGGGTTTTTCGAGGTATTCGTCTGCTTTGTTTTCCCAGCCCTTTATGCGACTTTGTACATCGCCTTTGGCGGTCAGTAAAATGACCGGAATGTGACTGGTCATTTCATCGGTTTTTAGTTGGTTGAGTACTTCAAAGCCCGATATGCACGGCATCATGACATCGCTGAGCACTAAATCGGGTAAGTGTTCTTTGGCCATTAACACGCCTTGGGTGCCATTGTCGGCGAAAATGCAGTGATAATGAGGGTTTAGGGTATCATCAAGCAATTTTAGCATATCGATATTATCGTCTATCACTAACAGTTGGGGTTTGTTGTTGTGGGGCTCGTTAGCATCGGGCGATGTGTTGGGCTGAATTGCTGATTCACTTGCTTGGTCATCGGCGAATGACTGTATTTCCATTTTGGTGGTGTCGGGCAATTCATCCATGTTTTTGATTGCAACTGCGCCACTGGTATCAATTGGTAATGTGACGGTAAAGGTACTGCCGTGACCGACTGTACTGGCCAATTCAACCTGACCGCCGTTAATTAGTGCCAACTCTTTAACCAATGCAAGGCCAATACCGGCGCCGGGGATGTTTTTGCCGTGCTGTTCTATGGCTCGGGTAAAGCGGTTAAAGACTAAGGCTTGATTGGTTTCGTCGATGCCAATGCCGGTATCTTCGACGATGATTTTCACCATGGTGTCACGGCGCTGTACGTCAATGGTTATGGTGCCATTGGCTGAGTTGTATTTGACGGCGTTGGAGATAAGGTTAGTGAGCATGAGTTCGAGCGAGTCGGGTTTAAGGTGCAATATCACATCGTCAAACTTAGCGTGATTTACTTTTATTTGGTTGCTGTCGAACAAGGGCTGAAATGAGGTTAGCAGCACGTTTAGGGTTTGTGCTAACGAGTAATACTGCCATTGTTGTTGGTCATCAACGTTGCCTGATTTTATTTTTGATAGCTCTAGTAGTTGTTCAACTAAACGCAGTAATCGGTGGCCATTACGTTTCATCATCGACACTTTGTCCATGATGGTTTGTTTGTTTTGGCTGGCGTTTATGGCGTCCATGGGGTTGAGTATTAGCGTTAATGGGGTTTTAAATTCGTGAGATATATTGGCAAACATGCGGTCTTTTTGTTCCATTAACTGTTTGACCGTCGCGGTGCGCTCTTCGATACTGCGTTCGAGTTCTTTGGCGCGCAGAATGAGTGAACGCGTACGATAGTGGTAGAAACTGTAGCTGCTGGCCAATATCGAGACAATATAAAGCACATAAGCCAAAGTAGAGCGCCACCAAGGGGGGAGAACTTCAATGCTGAGTGTTTTGCCTTCTTCATTCCAATAACCGTCTTTGTTGCTGGCTTTGATGCGCAAGGTGTAAAGGCCGGGGGCCAGATTTGAATAGGTGGCGCGGCGGTTTTTGGCGTCGGTGGTAATCCAGTTAGGGTCTTGGCCGAGCAATTGATAGGCAAACTGGTTTTTCATTTGGTTGACAAAATGCAGTGCCGCAAATTCAAAGGTGATTAGGTTTTGTTGGTAACTTAAGGTGAGGTGTTCAAGACTGTCGATAGATTGAGGCAGTTTGAAACTGGCCGGGTTACTTTTGTTGTTAGCATTGTCGTCGCTAGCATTGTCGTCGCTAGCATTGTGGTCGTTAGTGCTGTCTGGATTAATGGCGACCGATTGGTTGGCGACTAAAAAGTCGGTTAACACAACGGTGGGGCGATGGGGGTCGTCGCTAATGTTTTGTGGATAGAAACGATTAAAACCGTTGCTGCCGCCAAAAAAGAATTCGCCATCTTTGGCTTTAAAGTAGGCCCTTTGGTTAAAACCATTGCCTTGCAGACCGTCGTTAAAATCGTAATTTTTGAAGCTGATTTTATCTGGATCGAAGCGGCTTAGGCCATTGTCGGTGCTCACCCACAGCAAACCTTTCGGGTCGCGTGCGATGCCATAAATGATGTCGTTACTTAGGCCATCTGATTCGCGAAATTGGCTGAACTGCATGGTTTGGGTGTTGAGTTTGTTTAACCCGCCACCATGCGTGCCGAGCCACAGGTGACCTTTATCGTCTTCCACAATTGTATAGACGCGGTTGTTGCTCAGGCTATGTTGGTCATTTCGGTGGTATTTATAGGCGACAAAGCGCCCAGTTTGTCTATCAAAAAGGTTAAGGCCATCGTTAGTGCCAAGCCACAACCGACCTTTTGAATCTTCGAATATGGCTCTGATGGTATCGTTACTTAGGCTATGAGGGTTGTCTTTGTTGTTTTTAAAGTGTTCGAATTGGCGAGTTTGGCGATTGTAACGGTTTAACCCGCTGCCATAGGTGCCTACCCATAGATTGTTGGTGGCATCTTCAAAGAGGGTTGAAATTGAATTGCCGCTAATACTGTTGGCAGTTTGGCTGCTTTTGTAGCGTATGAAGTGTTTTTTGTCGGGGTCATAACGGTTTAAGCCACCTTCAAAAGTGCCGGCCCACAGGGTGCCTTCGCTGTCTTCAAGCAATGACAAAACTAAGTCGTGACCTAAGCTGTGAGGGTTTAAGGGTTGATGGAAATAGCGCTTAAAAGCACCTGTTATGTGGTTGTAGTGATTTAGGCCTTCGCTGGTGCCAAGCCAAACATCATTATTGCGGTCTTTGACGATAGCATAAACGCTGCTGTGGCTTAAGCTGTTGGGGTCTGATGGTTGATGTTTAAAATGGTTAAATTGATTTTGTTTGCTGTTGAGTTTGTTAACACCACCTTTGTAGGTGCCAATCCAAATGATGCCGCGATTGTCTTCGTGCATTGACCAAATGCTGTTGTCGCTGATGCTGTTGGCGTCGGCTTCGTGATTGGTAAAGTGGGTGAAATTTTGCTGTTGGGCGTTATAGCGGTTCAACCCGCCACCATTTGTGCCCACCCATAAGGTGCCAGTGCTGTCTTCAAACAATACTCTGATGTAATTATTGCTGAGGTTTTGCGCTGCGGCAGCTGGGTCTTCGGTGATGGCTAGGTGTTTAAACTGGTGAAATTGGCCGGTTTTATTGGTATTGGTATTGGTGGCGTCGAATCGATTCAACCCCTTACGAGTACCAACCCAAATTGAGCCGTTTTTGTCTTCGACCAAGGTGCGAATGCGGTTGTCGGTTAAGCTGTTGGGGTTATTTGGTTGGTGTTTGTAGTGGATGAAATGGGCTTTTTTTGTGCCGTTAGTGCCATAACTTGCGAGGTTGGGTAGCCTGTCTAGGCCGTTACCGGTGCCAACCCATAAATCACCCTGACTGTCTTCTAGCAGGGTTAACACCCTATCATGGGTGAGGCTGTTGGGGTCGTTGTCATCATGGCGAAAGTGTTTGAATTTGCCTGTAGTCTCATTGAATAGGTTCAAACCGCCGCCTCTGGTACCAATCCATAAACGATTTTGGCTATCTTCAACAATGGCCCAGGCCCCGTCATTGCTGAGGCTATTGGGGTCGGTGTCATCATGGTTATACCGTACAAAACGTTCTAATTTGGCATCAAAACGGTTGAGTCCACTGTGACGGGTGCCAATCCAAATGCGGCCTTTTGAGTCTTCTACCAGCGTTTGCACCAAATTGCCCGAGATGGAGTGCGGGTCTTGCGGGTTGTGGCGAAAGACTTTGAAGTTGTAACCGTCGTAACGATAAAGCCCGTCTTGGCTGGCAAACCATAAAAACCCCTGACGGTCTTGAAGAATGCTGTAAACCGTGGCGCGCGAGAGGCCAAGTTCGGGCGATAGATGTTCAAAACGGGTGGCTGGGCCAGACGATTGTGCAGATTGGGCATAGAACAGACTAAACAGGACTACCATCAGGGAAAAAATTTGACGCATGTAAGTTTTTGGGTTCTTTTGGGTTGTTTGTGGCTAATTGTAGACTTAATGGCAGAAATAAAACAGGGGCAGAGGTGGGCGGTTAGTTTGAATCGGGTGGTCAATATCTTTGTGAACTTATGCAGTCCACCCCACTGGTTTTTATCTAAAAAGGACGAGTAGGGGCTATCGATTTAATTCAATGGAATATCAAAAATATCGGCAATCACGGGGGATTGCCCCTACGGTTGTGGAACCTATTCTTGGTTGGACTGTAATTTTGCACTGTTCTTGTGTAATCAATAACCCGCCAGTTTATAAATCGCTTCCACTGACATTTTGCTTAACGCTAATATGCCTTTACCTGAACTTTTCATCGCCTTTTTTATCAGGTAAGCGCCAGTGCGGTAGCCGATGGCTTCTCGTCCATCGGGGTGTGAAAACATCCATTTGCCATAATTGGCGTTTTTGGGCAGCGCTAAAATCTCTTTAGTCCATGCTTCATAATCGACGACTTCGGTATAACTGCCGTGTGGGTATCCGACTTGTAATTCTGCAAAAACATCGGCCAAACCTTCGTTAATAATGGCGATATCAATGCCTTGGTCGAATTTATTACCGTAGATTGTCCAGCCACGTACTGTGTGATGCAGTTCGTGAAAGAGAGTGACGGCAAGACCGTCTTCAATGACTTTGTCTAACCCGCCTTTGTAGGTGTGAGACAAGCTGATTTCGACTTCATCAGGCCTGTCGGCGCGGCCTGTAATACCATGCACCTTGGATAAATCGCGGTCGATGATTTGAATTGTGAATTGGATGCTTGGGGCCAATTGCGGCATTAATTGGCGCATTTTGGTTAGGGTATTGTAGGTGACTAATTTTATTGCGGCTTTTTGTTGGTCGGTAAATTGATGTTTTGGGTTGTCGGTGAATTTAAATGTCGCCGCTGGTGCATTTTTTGTCTGTTCACTTTGAGCCAGTGCGTTGGTGCTAGAAAGTAACATTACTGTCAGTATTATTTGTTTAAATCCATTGATTATATTCGTCCTCATGAACAACTCCCCTTTATATACTCTAATTTAATAACTGATGCTTAGTGTAGCGTATTTCTGAGGCCCAAAATTTAATAATGAAGCCTGATTATTGCGCTTTGAGGACTCGTTTATTACTTGCCTTAAATTGTCATAGTTCAAACTCGATATGCCCCCCAAAGATACATACCGATACAATTAGCCATGTTCCCGTACAATCTACCTACACAATAACAATACCTTTCGTGTCTCTAATCCCTTTTAATAAGGATATCGATTTGACTGTTTTTAAAACATATGTAGGTTAATTTAAGTTCGCAAATGTGTGATGGAGGCGTTTACCTATGAAAAGACACAGTAGATTCTATCGTCTGATGACAGGTTTGTTTTTATGGCTGGCGGTCAGTAGTATGGCGTCGCAAAAAACGCTAGAACCGCTTTACGGTATAGTGTTGAACAAGGGCAATATTCGCATTCAGGTTAAGTCTAATGGGTGCACTTCTGCAGAGTCTTTTTCATTGTCGTTAGTTGATGGTGAATTGGCGATATATCGAGTTAAAGCTGACCATTGCAGGCGAGGGTCTTTTAGGGTTTGGCTTGATTTTGCCGAGTATCGCCGCATTGATGGGTTAAAACTGATTAATCCGATTAAATTCTTTGAAAAATCATGATAATAAGGTAACTTGAAGCAATTATGAATGACTATGTTGATGTTAGTGTGGCGATACAAGAAAAAATTCTGCTGATTGATGATGATGTTGAACTGACTGACTTAATTGCCAAGTTTTTGCGCAATAATGGGTTTACTGTGGGCATCGAACATACGGGTGACGGCGCGATTGACCGCATCGAGCAAGAGAAACCTTCGCTGGTGGTGTTAGATTTGATGTTGCCAGGTAAAGACGGTTTGACCATTTGCAAAGAGGTTCGTGATCAGTATCTTGGTCCAATCATTATGCTCACCGCTTTGGATGACGACATTGACGAGGTCACAGGACTTGAAGTGGGTGCCGACGATTATTTGGCCAAGCCGATTAAACCTCGTGTTCTACTCGCCCATATTCGCGCCCAGTTAAGACGCCAGGGCATTTTGGCTCAGCGCGAAGACTCTTCAACCAGTTTGTACAACGAAGGTCGTATGTGCATTGAGGCCGACAAGCGCCGGGTATTGATTGACGGTAGTGAAGTCAACCTTACCAGTGCAGAATACGATTTGTTGTGGCTGTTGGCACAAAATGCTGGTGCCATTGTTAGCCGAGATGATTTGCATATGCAGATTTTTAGGCTTGAATATGACGGTGTTGACCGTTCGATTGATTTACGTGTATCACGTTTACGTAAAAAACTTGGTGACGATCCTAAAGATCCGTCAATTATTAAAACCGTTCGAAACGTTGGTTATTTGTTAGCGAAATAAATTATGATCCGGTTACCTTATCTTTTCATGCTGATGCTTTGTGCCAATCTGCTTATGGCGGGGCTGTTGCATGGCTGGATTTATGATGAGCTGGATACTTATGTTTATGAGCAAAAAGAATTATTGTACAAAGAGGCCTTAGATGTCAGTCGTGAACGACTAAGTAAGGCCGAACCCGAGCAGTGGAACACTATTAGTAATGAATTGGGCGTGGAATACCGCGCCGGTTCGATGGTTTACACTCGAGATTCGAAAGACTTGCCGTCGAATGTCTTAGATTATATCTCTGATACCATTTCTAGCAACGGGGTAGTCGACCCCAACACACCCGATATCTATTTGCCGCTTGGCGATAATCATGTTTTTATACTTGGCCCTTTGATATTGAGTTCGTGGCATCAGTATATTATTGAATGGGCAACCTTTTTTGCTGCTATCCTCGGTTCGGCCTTCATTGTTATCTTTTATTACCTTAATTTTACTCAGCATGTCGAGCGTATTTTCAAAGGGTTGTGTGGGTTAAGTAAAAAGCCTAATAAGATTGAGCGGGTAAAAGGCAGCCATCTTGAACAGATTTATACACTGATTGACAGCATCAACACCGAGCATTGTCAGCTCGAAAAAAGCAATAAAATGCACATTGAGTCACAACGTGACTTGTTGCATGGTGTTGCCCATGAATTTCGCAGCCCAATGGCGCGTATGCAGTTTGCAGTAGAGATGATTGCAGAAGGCGACCCTAAAGAGCAGGCGCTAATGGTGCAAAGCCTCACTCATGGTATTGAAGAGCTTGATGATTTAGTTAAAGAGTTGTTGAGTTATTCGCGCATTAAACATATGAACAATCAATTGGCACTCGAATCGGTGGCCGTTAGTCGCATTGTTCAAGAAAGTATCGACAAAGTTGCTTCGTTTTATCCTGACATTAATTTTGCTTTTGAGCTTGGCCAAGACAACGAAGTGATGGTAGATGACCGTTTGATTCAACGGGCACTGGCGAACATTTTACGTAATGCTGGCCGTTTTTCGAAAACCTTGTGTCAGGTGACGGTTAAGCAAACCGAAGCGCTGATTACGATTCATGTTGATGATGATGGTGTTGGCATTCCGCCGGGCAAACGCAAGCGTATTTTTGAACCCTTCACTCGGCTTGATCCAAGCCGTTCAAGAGACTCTGGCGGTACCGGGTTAGGTTTGGCCATTGTTCAAAGCATTCTCGAACAGCATAAAGGCAGTGTTAAAGTTGACGACAGTGAACTTGGCGGTGCTTGTTTTAGTTTGTCTTTTCCGGTTGATTTGGCCAAAGGCTAACGCTTTTTGGGTGCTACGCTTGGAAAAGAGGCTCATACCCAGGCGCGGTGACGCAGAGGTTCACGGGGGTAGATCAAATGCAAAAGCTAAGAATATAGGAGTAATTGGACGTATATAGATTTAAGGAAAAAATCATCAAGGCTTAATCTTTTTACATTGTTGTTATTTTAATGTCTTTTCCTTTTTTTTGATTTTCCTCTGTGAACCTCCGTGCCACCGTGTCTCGGTGTGAAGCCTTTGACTTTGACTTTGCTTTTAAACTCCCTCTCTCCAAAAAACCAAATAATCATCTACACTCTTAAGTAAAACCGCACCAATCCGGCTACAAGAATCAAAATGACAACAACCGAAGGCGCAAAACCACTATTGATGGGCAGCATCAAAAACCGTATTCTGGTCTTTGTGGTGTTGTTTGAATTAACGGCCTACGGTACCCTCCAGCTGTTCAACAATTATGTTTATAAGAATGAATTGGTTGAGCTAAAAAATCGAGAAATTCAGCAAACCTTTGCCGCTAGCAGCGAAAAAATCAATAATATCAGCCAGTTGATGGAACGCAACGTGACCGACTTGGCCACAGTTGGTGAGCATTTGTACCAACTCAAAACCACGGGTTTGTTATCGATGGATGACTTGGAGCAGCAATCGATGCGTTTGTTGGTGACCAATTTCAGTGGTTTTTCTTCTGCCATTGGTGGTGGTATTTGGTATGAACCTTATAGTTTAGACAAACAGACCGAGCTGTTTGGTCCCTATGCATTTCAAGATAAGGGCAAGGTGGTGTTCAGCTGGGATTTGAATACGCCAGAGTACAACTACCCTAAGCAAAATTGGTATACGATTGCTAACGTTGCTCAATTGACCCAAACCAGTATGGCTGAGCGGCCAATTTTTTGGACCGAACCTTATTATGATGAAGCGGCGTCTTTTTCGTTGATGATGACGGTCGATGCGGTGATGTTTGACGCTAGTGGCAAAGGGGTGGGTATGGCGACTGTTGATTGGTCGTTGATGGAGCTGACGTCGTCATTAGATCAGGTTAAATTGTCGAAAAATGCTTTTCCGTTTTTCATTTTTCAAGGTGCTGGTACGTTCCTTAGTTACCCAAAAGACACAACTATGGTGCTAAAGTCTGCGGCCGCTTTTGATTGGGGCACACAGGTTTTAAACAACCCTGAACAAGACAAGTTGTTGACGCTATATGATGTCGATATCGATGGTCAGCCCTATAACATTTATTATATTCGTACCAATAGAGGATTTATTTTCGGTTCTATGGTGCCAGTCAGTGATTTGGAAGAGGCGATTAGCAAACTCACTACGGTGACTATGTTGGCCGGGTTGTTGATTGGATTGGCGTTCATCACTTTGATGATTTTATTGATGCGTTTGTTGTTCACCCCGTTCGACAAGGTGCTGCAATTAATCAAAGGTTCAATTAAACATAAGGGCGATGGCACTGTGGTGATCAAGCCTATTGATTATCCACAAAAGAACGAATTTACCCCCATTGTTGCGGCGTTAACCGAGGTGTATCAACAGGTTACTACCTATTTGCAACAGATTAGTGATTCAAAAGATGAAATTGAAAGCCTTAACGCCGAGCTCGAAGAAAAAGTGTTTGTTAGAACCTTGCAACTAGAAAAGAAAACCCACGAGGCGGTGATTGCTTTAGACAGATTAAAACTCACGCAGCAACAGCTGATTGAAAATGAAAAGCAAACGGCTCAAGGCCGATTAGTTGCAGGGGTAGCCCACAAAATAAATACGCCTTTGGGTATTGGTGTTACTGCTGCTTCTTGCATCACCCAGCAAATTGATGATGCGTTTGAAGGGATGCTAAACGGCCAGTTAAAACGAAGCCAGTTGAATGATAAACATCAAGAACTTAAAAACGGATGCCAAATGCTCAATGATAATTTGGGCAGGGCAGCCGATTTGATTCATAGCTTTAAACAATTGGCGGTTGATCAATCTTCACAGGAGTTTCGTCATTTTGGCCTGAAGCATTATATCAACAAGGTGTTGCGCTCATTGGATAATACGTTGCTGGATACCAATCACAAAGTGGTGCTCAATTGTGATGAGCAATTACAGGTATATTCTCAGCCCGGTGCGATTGCGCAGGTACTCAATAATTTGGTTGATAATGCATTGTTATTTGGGCTGAGCGAAACGCAAAATGGCGTCATAGAGATTAACGTGACATCTACTGAGCGAGGTATTGAATTGTGCTTTGCAGACAACGGCAAGGGTATTGAGAAGGATGTGCTGGGCTTTATTTTCGATCCGTTCTTTACCACTAGTCGCGATGAAGGGCGAACCGGTTTGGGATTGCAGTTGGTTTATAGTCTGGTGACGCAAAAACTTAATGGTTCTATTACTTGTGAAAGCGAGTTGGGGGAGGGGACGAAATTTTTGATTGTTTTGCCGCAGGAATAATCGGAAAACTTGTAATCTGTCGTAGAGGCTCTTGTTTTAAAATTTTGATTTGAGTTCACGAGGAGGATGGGTTAGGCGTTAGCGAAGCAAGCCGTAATCCATCGGTTACTTGTCGTTAATAGCCAAGCCATTGGTACTGACGGGTCATTATATCGATTGATGGGTTACGGCTCGTTCCTCACCTAACCCATCCTCCATATGAGATAAAATCTCACCTTTTAATTATCACATTTTAAGACGTTGACGGAACTTCCATCACGCCATCTATCTCAATATTGGCGCCTTTAGGCAACTGGCTAACACCAAGTGCTGCACGGGCCGGGTAGGGCTGTTCAAAGTACTGGCTCATCACTTCGTTAACTTGTGCAAAATTGCCCAAATCTAGCAAGTAGATGTTCAGTTTAACCATGTCTTGCAAGGTGCCACCAGCGGCTTCACAAACGGCTGTGAGATTGTCAAAAACACGCTTGGCTTCAGTGATAAAGTCTTGCTGTTGCATTTCCATAGTGGCCGGGTCTAGCGCGATTTGGCCTGACATATACACGGTGTTACGGATTTTTACGGCTTGGCTGTATGTGCCAATGGCCTCTGGGGCTTTGTCTGTATTGATGATTACTTTTGACATGTGTTGCTATTTTCTCCGATAGACTTTTTGAATATCGTCCATCACCCGGATTTTGCGCATAATATTGGCAAGGTGGATCCGGTTGGTGGCCAGTAATTCAACGTTGATAATATAAAGGTTACTTTCTTTTTCTTCGGTGCTGAGATTTTGAATATTAGCACCGGTAGAGGCGATTTGGTTAGTCAATTGTGCCAATGCACCTTGATGGTTAATGATCTCTACTCTTATTTCGCTGACAAACAGTTTATCACCTGTTTCATCCCACTTAACGGGGAAATAAACTGCTGGTTCTCGCTCCCAGCCTTTGATGTTTCGACATTCATTACGGTGAATGGTCAAACCTTTGCCTTGGCTCATGTAAGCAACAATATCATCGCCGGGAATAGGACGGCAACATCGGCCGTAATTGACCAACATGCCTTCGGTGCCAATGATCGGCGGCGTGTTTTTGTTGATACTCACCACGTTGTCGACTTCGATGGTGACATCGCTGAGTAATCGACGGGCTATGGCAAAACTCATGATATTGCCAAGGCCAATATTGATAAGTAAGGCGTCGAGATTTTCTTGCTTGAACTCCTCAACTACTTGATCAAGGATACAGGCAGAAAAATCTTCGAGTTTAGAGTCGCCCAAAGCAGAGGTTAACAGACGCCGACCTAAGGTCAGCGCTTCTTCAGCACGTTGATTTTTAAGATGGTTACGAATGCCAAGCCTAGCCTTGCCTGTTACAACAAAGTTCAGCCAGGTGGCGTTAGGGTTGCCTCCGGGGCTGGTGATGATCTCAATGCGTTGTCCGGTATCGAGTGCTTTGCTCAGTGGATGCGGTTTGCGGTCTACTTTGGCGCCAACACAAGAGCTGCCGATATCTGTATGAACGGCATAAGCGAAATCTACGGGGGTTGCACCCATTGGCAGCTCGATGATGCGGCCCTCAGGGGTGAAAACGTATATCTCTTCAGGGAATAATTCTGTTTTAACGTTCTCAATAAACTCAAATGAGCTACCCGCGCTTTGTTGCAATTCAAGCAGGCTTTGCATCCATTGATGGGCTCTTTGTTGTGATGTGGTGCCGGTATTGCTGCTGCCTTGTTTGTAAGACCAGTGGGCGGCAACACCTTTGTCTGCCATGGCATTCATTTCTTCGGTGCGAATTTGAATCTCAATTGGGATGCCATGTGGGCCGACCAAAGAAGTGTGCAGCGATTGGTAGCCGTTACTTTTAGGGATGGCAATATAGTCTTTAAAGCGGGTTTCAATGGGCTTATAAAGGTTATGCACTACGCCCATTACGCGGTAACAGGTATCCCAGTCTTTAACTATCACTCTAAAGGCATAAATGTCCATGACTTCATTGAACATGAGTTCTTTGTTGAGCATTTTTCGATAAATACTGTAGAGGTGCTTTTGACGTCCTTCGATAGTACCGTCGATGCCCGAATCTTTGATCCGGGTTTGAATTTCGTTTTGAATGTTGTTGATGATCTCTTTGCGGTTTCCTCGGGCTTGTTTTACGGCATTGCCAAGGGCGCGAAAACGCATTGGGTAAAGCGCCGCAAAACCGAGATTTTCGAGTTCATTTTTAGTGTCGTGAATACCCAATCGATTGGCGATTGGGGCATAAATATCGAGGGTTTCGCGAGCGATACGGCGGCGTTTGTCGGGTCTTAGTGCGCCCAGGGTGCGCATGTTGTGCGTGCGGTCGGCAAGTTTAATTAAGATAACCCGAATATCTTGGGTCATAGCCATAATCATTTTGCGATAATTTTCGACCTGAAGCTCTTCTTTGTCTTTGAATTTGAGCTTTTCGAGCTTGCTGACACCTTCGACCAAATCGGCGACAGTAGAGCCAAACAGTTCGGCTAAGTCGTCTTTAGAATGAGCTGTGTCTTCAATGACATCGTGCAGTAGCGCTGCCATGATTGTTTCGTGATCGAGGTTTATTTCGGCGAGAATAGAAGCAACAGCGACAGGATGGGTGATATAAGGTTCGCCACTAGAGCGCATTTGGCCTTCGTGGGCATCTCTGGCAACAACATAAGCTTGTTGAACCAGTATGGTTTGCTCGGGTGCTAGATATTGTTCAATTTGTAGCTTTAAGCCTTCAAATAAATACATTCAGTCTCCGTTTGGCCCTATTTTCTATTTGATAGTGCTGTTTTGCTACTTTGGCTGAGGTAATTGATGTTCCCGCCGGGCACTAACGCTCAAATAAACTATACGGATAATTGCGATCAAAGCCAAATATAAAAACGGGGTAATTGAAATAAAACGATTATTGGTGTTTTAGTCGTCAAATGTAGGGGGTTGAAGGAGGAAAATTGGCGAGTGAGTGGTTGTTCGTTCACTCGCCTTGTGGCGCTATTACATTCTGTTTTCGTCGCCAACGATGGCGGCAACAGCATCAAACTCTGCTGCTTCGTGCTGTTCTTGTCTGACTTGGTCTTCAGCGTCCATGGTTTCCATGGTAACTAAACCTTTCTCGATTTCACGCAGTGCCACAACTGTTGGTTTGTCGTTTTCTACGTCAACCAATGCATCGCGACCACCGGTAGCCAACTGCCGGGCACGACGGGCAGCTACAAGGATTAAATCAAATCGGTTGCCAACCGCTGCTACTGCATCTTCAACCGTTACGCGAGCCATAAAGTGTACCCCATGTTATTAATGAACAAAATTTGGAAAAAATGGACGCACAGTTTACTAGATGTCTAATCATTCGCCAACAGATCTTTTAACAAATGATCAAATTTCACTGCCTGATTGGTCGCTTTTAACCGTTGTGCTCTGGTGATCAGGGCTAATTCGCTCAAACATTGTTCAAAGTCATCATTGACGATGATAAAGTCGAATTCGGGATAATGACTGATTTGAGATTTGGCTTCAATCATTCGCTGTTCAATTACCTCAGATTCATCCTGACCACGGCCAATTAATCGTTGTCTTAATGCTGCGCGAGACGGTGGTGCGATAAAAATGGTGATAACTTCGGGGAACAATTCACGAATTTGCTGGGCACCTTGCCAGTCGATATCTAAAAAGACATCAACGCCGTTGTCGAGCAGGTTTTTGATAACCACTTTAGAGGTGCCGTAAAAATTGCCGAATACTTCGGCCCATTCAATAAAATGGCCTTCGTTTATGTGGGCTTTAAATTCATCGACGCTAACAAAATGATAGTGAACGCCCTCTTCTTCACCGGGTCGTGGGTTGCGGGTGGTGTGAGAAACCGAAACCTTCATGTCATTATTGCGTTCAATTAACGCTGTTATAAGACTGGATTTGCCAGCACCGCTGGGCGCTGAAAGAATAAATAAATTACCGCGTTTTTGCTTCATAATTCAAGGTCGCAAGATTTGGGGGAGGCTGCCTGCTCATCTGCCATAGGGCAAACAGAGGATGTAAGCGGCATATGATAACATTTTATTTGATTGTGTGTAGGGTTGGGCAAAAACGTCCTTGTTTTACAGGTTCAATCGCAATTTTTGTATCTATTGATCAACAATTGCTGCTCAGCAGGGTTCATGGTTTCGAGTTGATGAATGAGCATTCTCATCAAATGTGACTTAGCACAGCCAGTTTGCTTTGACTGCTCTGTCAATGTGTCGATACATGACTCACTCAGGGTGAAAGTAGCCTTGCGAAATGGCTGCTTTGTCGTGGGCGAGTCAACGCTAACTTGGTTTGTATATTCTGCCTCTTTTAGATTTGACGAATAGACATTGTCAAATCCACGGGCATAGTTTTGTGCATTGTCGATAAACTCATCGACAGTACACTGCACCGCTCTAGACGGCGTACAGTCTTTCTTGAGGTCGAGTAGGCTCATAAGGGGTGTACTCCACATTTTGTAACTGCATTTCTTCGGCAATTTGCCGAATTTCGTTGGCTGCCTTGCCACTAGGGTCTAATTCCATCACTGATAATCCTTTTTCTTCACTGTCATCGTAAATGTTGCGGCTAAAGGTGATGGCGTCGAGCACTGGCATATCAAAGCTGCGACATACTTCTTTGGCTTGCAAAATACGACTGGCCATACACGGCAATGCTGGACATTGGGTGATGACAAAAGCCGCTTTCATTTGTGGGTTGACCATTTGACAGGTTGAAATAATGTCTTCCATATGTGGCACCGTTTTTAAATCGCGCCGTTTGGGGCGCAGCGGTATTAACACATGTGCCGCAACAGACATAGCGGCCCGCAGGGCCAAGTTATCTTGTCCGCCGCAGTCGACGATAATGTAATCATAATGATGTTGCAGACTAAGCAAGTCATTTCTGATTTTGCCATACAGTTGAACGCAATTAACCTGACTTAATTGTGGGTTGGCATTGCGTTCTTGTATCCAGTCTGAAGTGGTGCGTTGTGGGTCACAGTCGACCATTAACACGGTTGAATTTTGCTCTTGGGAAAGATATACAGCTAAATTTTGCGCCAAACAGCTTTTACCGCTGCCGCCTTTTTCGCCGCCGATAAGAATAATCATTGTTACTACCTCTTGGTACAACTGGGCCGGGTTTAACGACCACCAAAAAAAACAATAGATGTGTATGCTCAATCATTGAGCACTTCTTAAGTCTAGACGGGGTTTTGAAATGTGCAAATTTTAGTCTGTTGTGGTTGCTTGGGCACTCCGGCCTTTGCCTGAACAGTCAAGAGCTTCATACGGAGACACAGAGGCACCGAGGTTCACGGAGAAAAAGATTAAAAAATAGAAATTTAGGTATTAAGCTAATTCAATAACGGTACGTAATTAAATACATAGGTGCTTTTTTATCTTCTTTTTTCATTGTTTCTTTCCTTCGTGAACCTCCGCGTCTCCGTTCCTCCGTGTGGCGCTTTTGACCTTAACCGTACTTACGCACCAGCCCCTCTTGCATCGTAGAGGCAACCAGCACGCCCTGACGATTAAAGAACTGACCACGGACTAGTCCTCGTGAACCTTGGGCGCTGGGGCTGTCTATTGCGTAGAGTAGCCAGTCGTCGAGGCGAAAATCTCGGTGAAACCACATGGTGTGATCTATGGTCGCTATTTGAATGTTGGGTTGCACAAACGAGGCGTTGTGCGGTAGTAAGGCGGTGGGCAAAAAATTAAAATCTGATGCGTAAGCGAGTAAATATTTGTGAATTCTGATGTCGTCGGGCATTTGGCCGTTGGCTTTTAACCAGACGTATTTTGTCGGCTCGGCGACTTCGGTTTTAAACGGGTTTTGAAATTTAACCTGACGAAATTCAATTGGCTTTTCGCAAATAAACTTGCTGCGCAGTTTTTCAGGGATTAAATGGGCGTTTTGTTGATAAAACACTAAGTCAGGCTGAAGGTCTTCTGGGCCAACAACATCGGGCATTGTGGCTTGGTGCTCAAAACCTTCTTCTTCATTTTGAAAAGAAGCCGTCATGTAGAAAATGGGTTTGCCGTATTGAATGGCCTGAGTTCTACGGGTGCTAAAACTCTTGCCGTCTCGAATACATTCAACGTCATAAACGATGGGCCGGTTGGGGTCGCCCGGTCTTAAGAAATAACAATGCATAGAATGAACATGACGGGCTTGGTCGGTGGTTTCTTGTGCGGCTGACAACGCTTGGCCCATCACTTGACCGCCAAAAACGGCCCTTAGGCCTAAGTCTTGGCTTTGGCCTCGGTAGATACCCTGTTCTATGGTTTCGAGTTTTAACAACGATAATAAATTGCTTAGAACTTGGCTCATGGGCTTTTCCTTAAACGGTTGTTTGAACAAAGATTTAACAGAACCTTCAACCCAGTAAAAAGCGGTGATTTATCTGAGCTTGTTTTTTTAACCCAACTCACCCCAAGCAATATCGTCGCTTAACAATCTTTGCTTGGCAATATAGTGAACAATTTGGCCGGGTTTTATCAAAGTATTATTCGCTGGATTGAGCAACATACCATCGCCAATTCGGTTATCGGCAATGCCGAGCACTGTGGCATCGTATTGCACTTTAAAGGTCGAAAATAGTTTGATGAATTCAATGCCGCTAGATTCAAAGTTTGATGGTACTTGCACGCTGAATTGGGTATCGCCTTTAAGGGTTGATAACAATTCTTCTTGAATTCGACTAGAACCGGGGTCTTGAATTGAACGAACCAGCATTTCTATCGAGCGTGACACGCTGCATTCAACATTTTCGCAATGCTCTCGTAGCATCTCTACTTTTGTTTCATCGTCAAAATAGGTGCTGATATGACAATCAGCGTTGACTATTTTCGATAGTCTCAGTGCTGTGGTAAACGTTTCGTTGTCGTCGCTGCCATCAACAATAACTCGGTCTGCCTGAGAGATACCAACGCGTTTAAGCTCATCAAGGTTGGTGAAAGACTGGAGCTTGGCGAAAGCCACGTCGGCGTTGTCTGAAAACGGATGTTCAATTTGAGCTTTTACACACAACAAAATGATTCTTTTTTCTCTTTTTAAATCACCCAATATATGGTCAATAATCTTGGGCGTGCGTTGTGGATTCCAGCCAAAAATAATGATGTGGTTTTGCATCGTTGCAAAGCTTTTTTCACCTGTCATGTGTCGCCTCAATAAAATGGTGATGGATTGTCCTATCTTGCCCAAAAACGCGCCAAATAATGCCAGCCCAAAAGGGATCTGAAAGATTGAAACGATGAGTTTGCCCGCCAGTGATTCAGGGCTATGATCGCCAAACCCCACCGTACTGGTGGTGACAATGTAATAATATAAAAAATTGTCTGGGTGGGCGAGTGCCTCTTCTTTAGCCAATGCCAAAAACACTATCGTCAGTACTGCGTGCAGTAATAATAATGTGATCAGTGCAGGCCAACTGACCTGACTGATGTGGCGCTGTATGACAAATATGAGGTGTTTTAGGTTAAACATGAATTAAGATTCGCCAGTGACATCGTCATTTAGGTTTTCAATGAGTTTTGTACAAACGCTTAAATAACCAGCGATTGATTTTTTGTGCCATTCACTTTTGACTTTATCGTCTTGTTTAGAAATAAAATCGTTAAAGTCATTGTGACTTATATCGGTTTTTTTGCCGAGTTGTTTCTTAAACGATTCGATTGTATTTTTATGGCCTTTGGCACTGTCAACAACGACATTGACTATGGCATCAACCATTGCCTCAGTATATTTTATGCGGTTGGCATCGGGGTGACCGTATTGTTTGGCTTGGGTTAACTTTTTGCCAAGTGCCACTTGTTGTTCAAAGGCCAGTGCCTCTACGGTATCTTCTATGTGTTTACTTTCGTTACTCAATTGAGTGACTTGACGACGATAAGCGACTAACTCGCGGCGTAATCCTTCGCTTCTGATATATAAATAGAAAATGACCAGCAGGGAAACCCCTGCTACACCTAAAATGATCATGAGAACTCCAACAGCTGGAAAAATTAAACGAAAAGGTTGTCGGACCGTAAATTGCCGACGTGAAGCGTGATTTATTATCGCCTAAAGCAATGGCTGGTTCAATCTCCAAACCGCTCAATAAGACGGGTAATATCGGTTTTAATCAGGGACTTATACTCATCTTCAAAACCTAAACGCTGTTTGTCCATTTGCATTAGTGCTTTGTTTTTGAGCTTTTTTCTCGCCTCATGTGTCGGCATGTCTTTAATTTTGTCATACAAGGCAAAAACACCTGGGTAGAGCTGGCTTTGATCTGGCTTGTTTTGTTCTACGTAATGATCAAGCAAAACCCAAACCCTCAGGCAACCCTCGGAGTATTCGCATTGACCGTCTCTCATGGCCCAGGCAATGGTATAAATACTCTCAGACAGCGTTTTGTTGCGCTTATCGTTGTGTTCGGTGACAGCTAGGGCTTGTTGTGCCTTGTTGTGTTTAATTTGCATTAACAAGCGGCCAAGATAGAAAGACAAGCCTGCAATGATCAGTGCGCCACAAACCAGCGCAATGATCCAAGCCAAACTCATGATTGCTGTTGATTCTTCGGATCTAGTGGATCCTCATCATCTTCCCATTGTTCAACTAGGCTTTTACCTTTAACTGGGGCTTCTTCATCACCAAAGTCATCTTCATAATCAACGTCTTCGTCATCATCGAAGTCGTCGTCATCTTCATAACCCAATTCTTCCATCAATTCTTTGTGACGGGCCATATTCGCGTTGAAGTATTTGGCATCTTTACCAGTGATTAACTCATCGTTATCGACTTTTTCAAGCAGTGCCATTAGGCGTTCATCGTTTTCAATCTGCTCAAGTTCTTTCTCTGGTGATAATTCAGACTCGACTATCTTTTTCAGCACAACCTGAGGTTTATAATCAGTAATGGTGATTTTGTCTTTTTTCGCCTGCTCAGGATTTAACGAAATAGGCGTTTTGCTGCCATGACGTGGATCGGTACTTTTGGGCGCTTGATTGGTGTGCGCAGCGGCGGTGGTCTCGGGGTTGTTGCGGTTACCCGATGCCAGACCCTTGTGTTTTTTACCGCGTTTGCCGGTGTTTTCAGCCTTGCCAGCTTTTTTTACTCGTGGTTTTTGAGTGGGTCCCAATGGGGCGGCTTTACGGGACTTTTTTTGTCTGGTCATGGTTTTTCAGTACTGCTATGGCTAAAGAGGCGGGTATTTTATACCAATCGGGTGGTTAGGTCGAATAAAAGCAGATCAAGGGCAAAGGCTTCACACGGAGGCTCTGAGTAACGGAGGTTCACGGAGGAAAGAAACAAGACAAAAAAGGGAGTAGATAATTTAATTTACAGGCTTGTAAAAAATAAAAAGGGCGATAATGTTGCCATTATCGCCCGGTCCGGATGTGTCTGTTCTTTTTATTATTTTTTCGACACTTATATTTCCAATCGACTACGGTTATCCCAACCTATATCTCACAACATGCCCTGTTAATTTACGTCTTAAGTTATCCTTGTTGTTTTTTTAACACATTCAATGTGAATTTTATTTTTGTTGGCCATCCAGACTCTTTCTAATTGACATCCCTAAGTCCCAGTTTTGCTAATAACATATTCCTAATTTTTATTTATTCTTATGGTGGAACATGGTCGTTGTTATTTCTCTTTCCATGATTAAATTTCGTTTTTCCGGTTTGGTTAGTAGCTTCAAACGACTGGGCATAATTTACTCACGTTGATTGAGGTTACAAGCAATTATTTGCAAAAACATTGCAATTACTTTTTCGGTATAAACAATAATTTAACAATTACAAGAAGATACAATACTCTAATTTAGGGTTATAAGATAAAGACCATATACGGATTAGGCCACTATCTTACGCTTGATGTGCGATATATCTTACGCAAAAGTTGGCCTGATTTATGCCGAAAAAATATTAATGAAGTGTTGAATTTTTGTATATAAACTAATGGAATAAACAGCAGTTTTGAAAGACTAAAAAGCTGTAAAGGAATGCGGTTTTCGTTATATTAGCAGGAACGTATCATGGGTCAATGCGTGGTATATCTTTTACAATAGGCTCAAATGTAATTATTACTTGAGCCTAGAAGTGACATCTACCAAGGCCAAGTTTTAACCACAGTATCTTACTAACCGACATCGGTTTACGGTATTTAAAGACGAAAGAACCATTTACTACACCCGGCTTGAACATCAAAAAATGAATGTTATTGGGCTTGATGTGGTTGATTGATGACCTTAATCGCCATTTCGAGCAATTCGTCTCGCCCAGCTTTTATGCCTTCAATGGTTGGTAACACCTCAATGTCAGGCACTATACCAATCCCTTGAGTTTCTGTGCCATCAGGATAATAAACCCCAATGCCAGATATCGCCGTTGATAAACCGCCCGGCAGCTTAATATTCGAAAGGTTACCATCGGCACCAGCAGTTGTACTGCCAACAACTGTAGTGTTGTCACCCGCTTGAAAGGCCATTGCTGTGTACTCTGCCTGACTTTGAGTCAATTCATTAACTATGACCACCAGTTTGTTTTTAAATATTTTATGTGCGCCTAGTATTTTTATTGGGTCTGTAAAGATGAATTCGCCGGGGTTGTTGTTACTGGTATGACTGAATTTAACAAAAGGCGTATATTTTGAAATGAAAAACGGGCCAAGTGCAAAAGGCATAAACGCTGCGGGGTAATTGCGTATGTCGATAATGATCCCCTTGGCGTCGGCAAACTGCCGCTTAATATTTCTCACATCTTGGTTTTTAATGTTTTTTAAAGTGACATAGCCAATATTGCCATTGAGTAATTTATAGCTCACACCATCAACATCACGACGATACCAATAGTAATGGGCCAGTTTACTTTTTTCATAGAGTTTCAATTGTTTACTCAGTTGTGTTCCACCACTGGTATAGCTGATTTTGAGCGTATCAGATGTTGACCTTAGTATGTCGTGGGTGATATCTCGCAGTTGAGCAGGGTAATTAGATGCCGGATAAAAGGGCAACAGTGCCTTTATTATCGAATCAATTGCTTGGTCATTTATGTGGGTGATTACGTCACCTACTTGCAAGCCCACTTCGCTGGCCATTTTAGGGTTGTAATAATCAATGACGACGAGCTTATCTTCTACCATTTTGACATGCACTGGCGGGTAATATTGCCCTCTTTTGGTTTGTATTGCATTATTGCCACCCCAGAGGTTGGCATGCGTATCTTTTACTTCAGCTATTAATTGCAACATAGCCAATTCATAATTCAATTCGTTGTTAGCATTTATAAAAGCCGGTAGATAATTGGCGAGCCTGTCGTGCCAGCTGTTTTTGATCAAATGCTTGTAAGGGAAATAATAGTGAATCATATTCCAGTAGCGAAATAACGCCAGCAGCCTGAAACCTGCGTCTGGGTATGGCATGTCGGCATAAGGATTTTCATGTTTAAACTGAACGTTTCCAACGGAGGGAGTAAATCCTATGTAAAAGTGCTCGCCTTGGGATCTGTTTGCATATATGTAGCGTAGTTTTTGTTTTAGTTTTTCTGCAAGGTCAGATTGACCAACCCAATTAAGGTTGGGTTTCAAAAAAGCATCGGAAGCTGTAGGTTTACATTTATCACACTTGCTAACAGCGCCTAAACCTTCAATCCACTTAAGCAAAACGCCGTCTCGTTGAGCCTTGTTTGTCGCTGCCAAATACTTAGGCAAAAACCTAAATAATTCAAAATCCCAGTGGTATTGCCCTGCTGCAATTTTTGGGTGGTGATATTTCAAAAAGCCCCATATTTGACCTAACAACACTAAATCGCTTGATTTGGCTGCTTTTAATGCAGCCGTAGTAACAGCTGAACCTTTGTTAAATGATTTGTCAGTTTCGATAATGCTCAGAGCATTAAAGCTCACCAGCGCCAATACCAGCATAGGTAACAGCAGGGAAAGTCGATTATTCATTGTTTAATTACTTCCATTTGAACTTAGTCTTATTGGGGAACGTTTTTTGTTGTTGCTTTGGTGTCGGTTTTACAACAATAAATTGGCAAAGTGCAATTTTTGGCATTCTATCATAGTTAGAATGGTAAAAATCGAGGCGATTGTAGATGCTTGAGGTGGCGGGGTTTAACCAGATTTTTAATGCTCAACAACTTTGTAACTAAAGCTGACAAATAAATGAACAGGTATTTTAAGAAGCAAATCAATTGTGTTAATTATTAAGTATATAAATTAGACCTTTATGCAACGAAGTATTAATTTATTACCTGTATTCGGGTTTTATTGGTTTTCACTCGGGGTCAGGCTAGCCGCCGCCCGCATTGCACAAACCTCTTCGGTGGGCTATTACATATAATAAGCAGAGCTTAGGTTTCTTGGCATTTATACATAATTAAAACACGGTTTTAAAAGTGAGCAACGAAGAGCGATTCAACAACAAATTCTCTGACAAACACCTGGCGCCGTCACAAGTGCCATTTTTCCCCGATCCAAAAGATCACTATTTTTATTATCGTCATACGGCAGATAAACAGCTGAGTTTTTTCAGCGACAGCGTCGAAACCGTACTGGGTTATTCACCAAAAAACTGCCTAGAACACTTTTTTGAGCATCTGACCGACAGCCCCATCAACGCCCAAATTCAAGATAAAATCACCTTATGTTTGTCAGGCAAACGCCAACCCCCTTTTGAAATGGAAGTTTCTCATAAAAACGGGGGTATTCACCGGCTTGAAATTACCATGATTGGTTTGTACAACGATAAAAATGAATTGACTGGTGTAGAGAGTATTGCCCACGATATTTCACAGTTGCATTACACCTTGTCGGGATACAAGCGCAAATCGATATTGCTCGACGAAGCCGAAAACATCGCCAACATGGGCACTTGGGATTGGAATATGGAGACCGATGAGGTGCGGTGGTCGCCTGCTTTTTATCGAATTCTCAATACGTCTGTAGAGGAGGTGCAACCGGGTATCGACAGCTACATTCAGTATGTTGAGGTTGATGACCGTAAATTACTGGTAAACCATATTGTTAATGCCATTAAAAGCAACGAAGTATTTGAGCATTCACATCGGCTGTTTTTGGCCAATGGCACCATTAAATATGTCGAATCTCGGGGAAAAACTTTACTTAATGCTCAAGGTTTGGCGATTCGCATGATTGGCACTGTGCATGATGTTACCGAGCATATCGAAACCCAAAGTCAGCTCGAAAAAGTTTACTCGCTGATTAATTCGAGCGTCAATGAAATTTATTTGTTCGACGTCGACAGTTATCGCTTTTCGTTTGTCAGCGAAGGGGCTTGTCGCAATCTGGGTTATAGCCAAAGGGAGATAACCCAGATGACCCCGTTTGAGCTGTGCCCGGTGATCCCCAAAATACAAATAATGGAAATGATGTCGCCAGTGATGGAAGGCGACGAAGAACTGGTGGTATTTGAAGCGTCGCACAGCCGTAAAGATGGCACCACTTACCCGGTAGAAATCCATTTGGAGTTATTACAAAATGGTGGCATACCGCAGTTTGTGGCCATTGCCCAAGACATTAGCTCAAAAAAGCAAGCACAAGAAGCGGCTAGGGAGCAGGCGTTATTGTTGCGTTCGGTAATAGATGCCAGTACAGATTTGATTTTTTTCAAAGATAAAAATAGTTGTTATTTGGGGTGCAACAAAGCTTTTGAGCGATATGTTAACCTCAGTGAGCAGGAGATTGTTGGCCAGACGGATGAGTTGTTTTTTGACGCCAAACAGGCCAAATTATTCCATATTAATGATAAAAAGGTACTGGAAAATGGTGAGACCCGCGAAAATGAAGAGTGGGTGAATTATCCTGATGGCAAAAAAGTGCTGCTCGAAACCACCAAATCGCCTTATTACAACCAAAATGGTGAAATTGAAGGTGTGGTGGGCGTCAGTAGTAATGTCACCGCTTATATGGAAATACAAGAAGAGTTACGGCGCCAAAAAAACACCTTTGAGCATGGGGCGCACTATGATTCATTGACCAACCTACCGAATCGCGTTTTGTTTTTAGACAGGCTTAAACAATCCATCAACAAGGCCAAAAGAACCAAAGAAGGTTTGGCGCTATTTTTTATTGACCTTGATCATTTTAAGCAAGCCAACGACACCCTCGGCCATGATGTAGGTGACAAAGTCTTGAAAATAGCAGCAACCAGATTAAGTGCCTGCGTTAGAGAGGTCGATACGATTGCCCGCCTAGGTGGCGATGAATTTACCGCAATATTAGAGTCGATTCGACAGCCTCAATCAGCCGCGTTAATCGCCCACAAAATCAATCTAGCAATGCAAAAAGTGATTAATGTTCAAGGGCATGTTTTGCAATTATCTGCCAGTATCGGCATTGCAATCTATCCAGACAACGGCACAACGGCTGAAGATCTCATTAAATGTGCTGATACCGCGATGTATCGGGTTAAACAAGATTGCCGAGATTCATTTCAATTTTACACCAAAGACATTACTGGTTTGGCGTTTGAGCGTGCAGTGATGGAAAACCAGTTACGTAATGCGCTGACCAATAAAGAGTTTTGCGTTTTTTATCAAGCACAGCAGGCGCTGGGCGACAATCACATTACCGGCGTTGAGGCCTATGTACGTTGGGACCACCCGCAGATGGGCACCGTACTGCCCGGTAAATTCATTAAACTGGCAGAAGATGTTGGCCTTATTCAGTCGATAGATGAATGGGTGCTCGAAACTGCTTGTAAGCAAATGGTACAGTGGAAAACACAAGGGCTGGGTGACGTTCGTATTGCGGTTAATTTGGCAGGCTCAGATTTATTACATCATGATTTTTATGAGCATTTGGTTCAAATTCTTGATAAAACTGATTGCAGTCCTAATTGGCTTGAGCTTGAAGTGACCGAAGATTGCTTTATGGGCAAACCCGACCTTGCTAGAAACCAGCTGGGTCAATTTAATGACTTAGGCATTCGTTTGGTCATTGATGATTTTGGCACGGGTTATTCGTCGGTGGCTAACTTGAGAAAACTGCCCATTAGCAAATTGAAAATCGACCAATCGTTCATTCATAATGTGCCACTTAATCAAGATGATTCAGCCATCGCTCAAGCGGTGATAGGCTTGGGTAAAAGCCTAGGTTTACAGGTTATTGCTGAGGGGGTTGAAACCCAAGAGCAAGCTCAGTTTTTGATTGCCGAGCATTGTGATTTGGCCCAAGGGTATTTATTTGGTCGGCCAGTTTGTGCTGCTGACATGGGCGATAAGCTGGGGTTGGGAGGTTGTTAACTGGTTTGTGGGGGGAGTTTTAAGGTCAAGAGCTTCACACGGACAAATACATGGGTGATTTTGATTAAGTATGTGTTTTTTATTCTTATCTTTTTTTTGATCTTGCTCCGTGAACCTCCGCGTCACCGTGCCTCCGTGTGAGATCGTTTGACTTTAGAGTGCGAAGCACGACCCCCGCATAGCGAAAGAAAAGTGTATACTGCGAAACAGCAAACCAGCAAAGGGCCAAAAAGAAGTGTTACGCAAAGCAATCATCATTATCTCGATAGTCATCATCACTGCCTGTTCTAACGTACCGAACGAACCCATCTATCAAGCGTCGAATACTACCTTGCCCATCGGCCAGCAATCTTTCAATGAATACGTTCATGGTACTCGGGTTTGGTTAATGAAAAATCGCGCTTTTTTATCCGAAGACACCTCAGCCGAAATGAAAGCCAACTCGCCTTATGAATTGATGCCAACAGTTAAACTGGCCAAAAGTCGGGGCATTTTGCTAGTGCATGGTCTGCTTGATTCTCCCTACAGTTTTGTTGATATTGCACCTATGCTGGCCAGCATGGGTTTTCAGGTTAGAACCGTATTGCTTGAAGGACATGGCTCAAAACCGGCAGATTTGCTTAATGCTGACGTTGACCATTGGGTTGATTTGGTTGAACAACAAACCCAAATTTTTAAACGCGAAGTAGACGAGCTATATTTAGGCGGCTTTTCAACAGGGGCTAATTTGGTGACTTCTTATGCGCTCAAAGACGCCGATATTCAAGGTTTACTGTTGTTCTCGCCGGGTTTTGAAGCCAAAAATGAAATGGTACGAATAACCCCACTTTTGACACTTTTTCGTGATTGGGTGTATACCCCCTCAATGAAATCACTCAGCAATTATGTACGTTACCGAACTGCGCCCAGCAACGCTTTTGCCCAGTTTTATCATACCAGTACAGATATCATGCATCGTTTGGAACGTCAGCAATACGACAAACCTGTGTTTATTGCTGTTAGTGAAGCCGACAGCATTGTAGATGTTAACCTAGCATTGAAATTGTTCAGCTCTCGTATGATTAATCCCAAAAGCCGTTTAATTTGGTTTGGCGACAAACCCCACTCAACTGACGAACGGGTAACTGTGCTGGCGGGCAAGGTGCCCGACTTTAAAGTCAGCAACTTTTCGCACATGGGGCTGTTATTCGACAGCAACAATGGTTACTACGGCACCAATGGTAGCCAGCGCATTTGCAACAATGGACAAGAGGCTGAGGCTTATTTTCGCTGCGTGAAACGCAAAGAAGTGTGGTATTCGGCCTACGGCTACCGCGAGGCCGACAAGGCCCACGCGCGACTGACCTTCAACCCATGGTTTGAAGAGATGCGCGAGGTTATTCGTGAGGTTGTGCTGGCTGATTGAGCGTTGCGACGTGGACCTGTAGTCAAAGGTCAAGAGCTTCACACGGAGGCTCGGAGTAACGGAGGTTCACGGAGGAAGATAAAAAACAAACAAAAAAGAAAGGGTTAGAATAAATGGAAAGTTTTATAGGGTTTGGCTCTATACACCACTTTTGCCCTTGCCCTCACCACTGCACCCACTCGGTAGATTTAAAAACCCAATACAGCTATCCTTAATGTGCCTGAGGCTATAACAAAGGATTACAATGCGAAGTCACTCATCGGTTATCGATAACCACGACGGGTTTAACCTGTCAGTCATTAAGCTTTTTATTCCTCATTTACTCAAACACCGCACCCGAGTTGCCATCGCACTAGGCTTTATGATTTTGGCTAAAGTTGCCAGTGTGGGCCTGCCTTTTATTCTCAAATATATCGTCGATGGCTTGTCTCCTGCATTAAGTGAACCCCAAAGTATGCTGGTGGTGCCTGTGGGTTTGTTGGTTGCCTATGGTTTGGTGCGCTTTAGTAACGTATTGTTTGGTGAGATACGTGACAGCGTGTTTGGCCGGGTAACCGAGCGAATTTCAAGGCGTATTGCTCTGGATGTTTTTAGACATTTGCATAATCTTGATTTGGGTTTTCATCTTGACCGTAAAACCGGAGGGTTGTCGCGTGACATAGAGCGCGGCACGGTCGGTATCTCTTTTTTAATGCGCTTTATGATATTCAACATTGTGCCAACCCTGCTTGAGATAAGCATGGTGGTGGGTTTGTTGTTTTTTAATTACGGCATTGGGTTTGCTTTGATTGTTGTTGTCTCGGTGGTCCTTTACGTTGCCTTTTCAGTCAGGGCAACCGAGTGGCGCACCAACTTTGTGCGCGAAGCCAATAAGGCCGATTCAGCCAGTAATACGCTCGCAATAGACAGCCTGCTGAACTTTGAAACCGTTAAATATTTTAACAACGAAAAATTCGAAGCCGACCGCTACGATGAAGAACTCATCAACCTCGAAGCCGCCAAGCGTAAAAACCGGCTGTCACTGTTAACGCTCAACAGCGGGCAAGCGCTCATTATCACCATTTCAATCACCGCAATGCTGGCTCTGGCATCGGTTAGAGTCACCGAAGGCGCCATGACCATAGGTGATTTTGTATTGATTAATGCCTTCATGATGCAGATTTTTTTACCGCTGAATTTTCTCGGTTTTGTTTACCGCGAGATTAAGGGCTCGCTAGCCAATATCGAAAGACTGTTTGATTTACTCGATGTTAAAACCAAAATTGTTGATGCCAAAGATGCCGTTGAGCTCAAAGTGCCCACTGGCAAAGTCAGTTTTAATAATGTTAGTTTTCATTACAACCCAGAGCGACCCATTCTTAAAAACGTCAGCTTCACTATAGGCGCAGGCCAAAAAGTGGCGGTGGTAGGCCCAAGTGGCGCGGGTAAATCGACACTTGGCAAGTTACTGTTTCGTTTTTATGAAGCCACAGATGGTGACATTTTGGTTGATGATCAAAAGGTTAATGGCGTAACTCAATCGTCCCTTAGGCGAGCCATCGGCATTGTGCCGCAAGACACCGTTCTATTTAATACCAGTATTTTTGAAAACATTCGCTACGGCAGGCCCGGTGCCAATGACGATGAAGTGACCGAGGCGATAGAGTTGGCTCATTTAAGCGAGTTTATCAGTACCTTGCCCGATGGCCGCGAAACCACGGTGGGCGAACGTGGGCTTAAACTGTCTGGCGGCGAAAAACAAAGAGTGGCTATCGCACGCACCATATTGAAGCGCTCACCGATTTTGATTTTCGACGAAGCAACATCGTCGTTAGACTCTCATTCAGAGCGTGCGATTTTATCGGCCTTTAAAGAAATAGAAGAAGGCCACACCAGTTTGGTCATTGCCCATCGCTTGTCTACAATAGTTGATGCCGACAAAATTGTGGTGCTCGAAGCTGGCGAAGTTGTAGAGCAAGGAACTCATACCCAATTGTTGGCAAAAGAAGGTGCATATCATCATCTTTGGCAGGTTCAGCAGCAAAAACGCGCGCCTATATAGCCGAGATTTAAAGTGTAATTAATTCAACAAAATAAACCTGTAAGACGGTCAAAAAGGCATTATAATCATTTCACTTCTGTCAAACATAACTTAGGGCGCAGTCATTGTCACAATGGATGAAATATTTAAGCCTGTGTGGTGCAGGTTTATTGTTGTTATTTACTTCAACGCTCCAAGCCAAATCTTATTACGCTACCGTAGAAAGGATCTCTGTTGGTGACGGGTTGCCCGAAACCACTGTTTATTCTTTTGCCAAAGATAAAGCCGGATTTTTGTGGTTGGGTATGCCCACCGCTTTAGCTCGTTTTGATGGTTATCAATTTCGTACTTTCATTAAAAATGGTCAAACTGGGCGTTCTTTAGCTGTGAGCAGTGCCAGTAATATATTTATCGACTCAAAAGAGCGAATATGGCTGGGCACCTGGG
>CALKGI010000028.1 GCA_938085045.1 uncultured Alteromonadaceae bacterium | reverse complement strand
CCACTGGCAAGCGGGTATCATCCTTTATGTTGGCCGGAAAAAACCGATTAAAGCCATTAACACCACCAAAAAACAGCTCATCAACTTTGCTGTTATCTGTGCCAACCTCAACCCCGCCAAAAAAAGCCCCACCGTTAAATTCATTGCTTTGCAAACCATCTTTAACATCATAATTGTTAAAGGTTTCTTTGATGGGATTGAACCTAGATAACCCTTTGTTGGTGCTCAGCCATAAGTGGCCTTTTTCATCTTCAGCAATGCCATAAACGGTGTCGTTGGCCAATCCATTTTCTTCACGGTAATGACTAAATTGACCAGTTTGCACATCGAATTTATTCAATCCACCACCGTCAGTGCCAACCCACAACTGCCCTTTTTTGTCTTCATGAACGTCATAAACCGAGTTGTGGCTCAGCGTGTAGGGGTTTGATGGATTGTTCTGTAAGTGAATAAATCGCTGTTTTTCTTGGTCAAACAAGTTAAGCCCACCGCCTAAGGTGCCAATCCACAAACGGCCTTTAGAATCTTCAAAAATTGCACGCACGATATTGTGGCTCAAACTGTGCGGGTTATTTGCCTCGTGTCGATAGCGAACAAAATAGCCCGTTGTCTCATCAAACCGATTCAAGCCGCCGCCATAGGTACCAACCCACAACACGCCTTTCGAATCTTCATACAGGGCGCTGATAATGTTGTGACTTAAGGTGGTTGGGTCTGATTTGTCGCGGCGAAAATGAGTGAACGTTTTGCTTTTACGGTTAAAACGATTTAACCCGCTGGCCGTGCCGACCCAAAAAGTACCGTTGGCTTGTTCAACCATCGAAAATACTCGATTGTCGCTCAACGTGGTGGCATCGCCTTTAATACGCTTAAAATGCTCGAATTCTGCGCTTTGCTCATCAAATCTGTCTAGTCCACCACCCGCAGTTCCCAGCCACAACATTCCGTCACGGGTTTGATAAATCGACATGATATTGTTGTTACTTAAGCTGCCGGGATTTGACGCGTTATGGTTATAATGAACGAATTTGTCGCTGCCAACATTATACCGATTCAACCCAATCACGGTGCCAACCCACAAAACACCTTGCTGGTCTTCGTAAATAGACCAAATATTGTTGTCGCTTAAACTGTGCTGATTTGAAGGCACATGTGACCATTGAACAAACTGTTGCCGCTTGGCGTCAAAGCGGGTTAACCCAGCCAACGTACCAATCCATAAGGTACCTTTACTGTCGAGGTGAAGTGACAAAGCGGTGTCATCTGCCAAGCTATGCGGGTCTGAAGCATCGTGTTTAAACCGAGTGAAATAGCCAGTTTTGGCATCTAATCGGTTCAAACCTTTGAATGCCCCAACCCAAAGTGCACCATTGGCATCTTCGCCTAGCGACTTTATTCTGTCGTGACTTAGACTGCTCTCATCTGCGGGGTTATGCCTAAAGTGTTCAAAATGGCCAGTTTGATGGTTATATTTATTGACACCGCCGCCATCAGTGCCCAGCCATAAATTGCCTTTTGAATCTTCAAAAAGGGCGCGAATACGGTCAGAACTGAGGCTGTTTTTATCAGAGGCTTGATGATTAAAACGAGTAAAACGGTTGTTTGTTCGGTCAAACAAGTTAAGGCCGCCATAAGTGCCAACCCACAGGTTGCCTTTACTGTCTTCAACCATAGATCTGACATTGTTATGAGAGATAGTACTGGGGGTATCCGGGTCATGAGCATAATTAATAAAATGGTCGTTCAGTGGGTCGTATTGACTCAACCCGCCCCGACTGCCCGCCCATAAAACACCTTGGTTATCTTCATAAACAAACCACACATAACTGTTGGTTAGCGAGTGTTTATCTTTGGGGTTATGGCGGTAAACTTTGAATTCGTAACCGTCAAAACGGTTAAGACCATCGAGGGTTGCGACCCACAAAAAGCCGCTTTTATCTTGAATGATGCTAGTGATGGTATTTTGTGACAAACCATCATCTACCGAAAAACGTTCAAAACGAACCGATGGCCCCCACGCAAAAGCGTTAAGACAAAATAGAAAAATCGATAATAAAAACAGCAAACGCATTGAGTGGATTCAGAGGTCTATGTTTGTTCAGAGATAACTCAAGCATAGCCCACTTTAGGTAGGGCGACACCTTGGTTATTACGGGATATAGTGATAACCAAGGTGCGTTAAATCTAATCTAAAATAAAAGGCTCCTTCGTTATTTGCAAAGGTTTTGGCAAAGATATGGGCGTTTGAGCATTGCTTTTAAATCCACCAGAATCTTTACGAATACCAACGAAACTACGGTTACGCATATAATTAGACTGACCATCGGCTTCATCAGCAAAGAAGGTCAGGTCTATTTCTTGCCCATCGGCTGATAGTATAAAAAGCGAACCTGCCACACCATTCAGTAAACGACTGTACTGCGTGCCATTGGCGTCAAAGGCGGGGACTTCTATATTCATCACGTTATCTTGCTCGGTGATATGTACTACACCAAAGTCGAATTGATAATCACCAACATGTTTTTCAAACCGTGCGGTATCAAGTGGCGGCATTGGATTGATGCCCGGGGCTGGGAAATCAACAACCGACTTAATCGCTTCATACAAGGTATCGCCAAAATTGGTGCCACCACCACTGCTCATAATTGAGATCACCACATTTTGTTGTGGCAGCACCCAAAATATGTTGGTGTACTCAAGTGTATTACCACCATGCGACCAGCCGGGGATGTCAAACCATTGCCCGTCTCTGCCAAACCCTTCGCTGACAAATACGCCATAACCGTAACCGGTAGGTAGCCCCATTTCTAATCCGATATGTTTTTGGGTTAATTTTTGATGTAATGCATTAGGCAAGATATCGGTATTGCCATTCATTAAAAACTGACCCATTTTGACCATTTCGCTAGGCGTAGACCAAGTGTAACCGCCCGCAGGCTTGCCAAAAGTCGGCTGACTAATTTGTTCGAGGAATTCGGCGTTGATATTGCCGACACCCAAAGCGTAATCGCCATCGGCTTTAACATCGTCAAAAGTCATGGTTGTGCGCGTCATGCCAAGTGGTTCAAATATCGATTGCTTCATCACTTGCTCGTATGGCAAACCACGCTGATGTTCGATGATTGCACCCAAATAAGACCAATTTGGGTTGCTGTAATTCCAAAACTTGCCCGCCGGATTCATTTGCCCCGCAAGCGATGGATAGGTATTAAGTGCATAATCCATCAAACCCGATCCCGGCTGCCAGTCAACCCAATCTTTAAAGCCGCCTTGGTGGGTTAACATATGATGCACTGAAATATCTTGCCAACCGCTATGCTCTTCGCCCAAATCTAACGTCGGTAATGCATCGGTCAACACAGTATCAAGGGTCACAACATTTTCGTTGACCATCTGCAACGTGGCTGTTGCTGTAAACATCTTGGTAGTCGAACCTATCTGAAACAAGGTGTGCGGCGTCGCGCCCTCCGTGCCATCGTGCACTTTATTACCGTAAGCCTCGGCAAACACAATTTCGTCACCTTTCATCACGGCAATAGACACAGCTGGCGCATTACTTGTGGCCAATTGCTCTTGAGCTTTGGCTTTAAGTGCAGCAAAAGGGTCTGGCGCAGGAGTCGGCGTGGGCGTTGGGGTAGGTGTAGGGGTGGGTGTTGGCGAGGTAGACGACCCACCGCCGCCGCAAGCCGAAAGTAATAAAGCACCAACAACAATAGTGGTATATTTTAACATTGTGTTTTTCCTTGGTTACGAGTGAAATGACTTTTGTGGTGCGCAGTTTAGACCTTATTCTTAGGATATAAAGCGATATTAGGTGAGTGGCTATGAAGTTGCGATGGGTAGGTTTTTGGTGAGATAGGAGCTGCGCCCTGCTGCGATATTGGTCGCAGGCCAATCAAAATGAAACAGTAAAGAATCGCGGCGAGGACGCTTCGGCATAATTGGCGTTTAACCCACCTTGCGCTCCAACCAAAGCAAGCTCCCACAAACCACCAACATCCACCAATACCAAAGCGCATTCACAGGCTGATAGTCATAATCTTGAACAGCGGGTGCAGTCGCTCTTTGCTTATTTTGAGTAATAAAATCAGCCGTATCACTTAACCTCTGGCTTTGTTGCCAGCTTTGCCATTGCTGTGGCGAAAACGTGTAGCGGGCAGTGGTGTCTAACTCGTTACCATCAACATCAGACAACACATATCTTTGCCAACCGGCCTGCTGTGGCCAATAAAATGCGCAATGTCGATAAGGATTAACACTGTCTGAGCTAAGATTTAACACTTTGTCGTCGACTGACAATTTAAGCCCTTGCTTGTCGCTTAATACACAAATTTCACTTCTAAGGCTCGTCACATTCAGCTCATTTTTAGCCTGAGCGATAAAACGGCTGTCGCTGCGAACTCGGGCCATGCGGCTTAGTAATCGTTGCCAATAATGGCTGTAGGTTTGCAAGTTACCGTTGAGCAACCAGCGATATCGACCTTTTAAAATCGACACTGCAACTTTGCCTTTACCTTTTGATTTTAAAACACTTAATTGTCGTTTTTTACTGCCCGCGAGCAATAATTCACCTTGTTCAGCATCGATGATATAAGGCATTAAATCGAATGCCAATTCAGAGTGATTACCTGACCAGTTCGGTATTGTTAGCGACCGCCCAATCTGCAAACCTTTGATAGGTTCGAATGAAAATGATGACACGATTTCGGGCAATTCAGTTTCGGGCAAATCAGCGACTTTAATCAAATCATCGTCAGCCATAACATACAAACCTAAACCTTGGTCTACAGCTTGATTCAGCCATTGCTGATGCACGCTCGACAAGTTAATCAGTGCGCGACCATCCATAATCGTTAAGTCGAAATCATTGAGTAATTCAGGTGTGAATTGACGTGGTGTATCCTCGGCCATATTGACTGAGTTGGTAATGAATTTATCTTTGCTGATGGTGGTTAATATCAGCAATGATGCCCCTTGTGACGATGCCCAGTTTTTTAGGTGTTTGCTTTCAAATGACGGCGCTGATTGCACCACCAATATTTTAGCCGCAGGTGCTTTGCTAACAACCAACGGAATAACTTCATCGTTCAATAATTCGTTTTTTTCAGACACCACGTTCAATCGATAATTGTAATTGCCCATCGCTTTAGGCGTATCGGTTAACTGAAATGTTTGGTGGTTTTTAATTCGAGTTTGCGCAATAACGGTGCCTGCGGGGTCGAGCAATTTAACAGTCACTATGCCATTCACATTGCTGTTCTGATAGCGCCCGGCAATAGTAAACCGATTGCCCAACAGCAATTGTCTGTTCCAGCTTAATTCAACAGGGCCAGCCTCTAACTTTGGTGGTTGATGCTCAAGCTTAACGCCAGTAAACGGCAACCATTGCGCCGCACGCAATCCATAACCTTTGAGTGTTAATGATGTTAAATTTGGGTGGTTCAACAACACAACTGAAGGGTCGCCATGTTGCTCGGAATCTAGCATTGCGGATTGCTCATATGGATGCGTGATAGACAAGTTACTCAGCCACGCAGCCAACGTCATTACTGCAATAACGTTAAGGCTAGCAACCGCGTAAAAACGTAGTGGCTTGCTAGCAAACAAGCGATTTTTGACTTTAATCAGCGTTAACGCCAACGATAGCAGCAATAACACCAAAGCAATTTGGGTTGTAATTGGACTTACATCAAATTCAATCACTTTTGCACCCGCTGAATATAATCACCAATAACGGCATCGGCGTTCAAATAGCTTTGTTGTCCGGCAACCGGATGACTAACGGGGCTAGTCACCAGCTGCCACAGCTTTTGTTTTAGCTTAAGTAAGCATTCATCGCAGTCTGTTAACTCAACTGAATTACCAAGCAATATCCGCTCAATTGTGGCCGCTTGTCTTATCAAACCGGGGCGCGTTTCAGCCAACTCGGTCAAACGGGTTTTAAGCTTGTCTAAGTGCTGTTTTTGTTCAGTATTTAAAGTGCTTTGTAACTTATTAAGCAAAGTAAATACGCGGCGAAACAGTTCATCGTCGCTATCGTTGATTTCTCTGGCTTGAGTATCACGGCTATAGCTTTTAATGTCGGTTAGTTCACCCGTAAGGCGTTTATCTTCACTGACTGGCGGCGGTTCGAATCCCAAGCGTTTCACATAAATTCGTTCGGCCTGCTTGGCCAGTTTGAGGTATTTATAGGCTTGTTTTTCAAACGGAAGTGCCAACTCAGGCTCCGACTGCAATAAATGCGCTTCGGCCTGCCACATTATACTGACCGCTTTTTTCATCATCGCTTTGGGGTTTTGCGACGACACCTCTCCAACATGTATATCTTCGTGGGCGTGAGCAAACTGTGCAATCACTGCTTTCGCATTACCTTCACCTTCACTAACACCATGTGCTTGAGGGTCTTCATGTTCGTGCTCTTCTTCATGCTCAACTTCAATTGCATCACCACCATCGAATTGCTCGCTGGTCGACTCGCCAAACTCATCGCCAAGATACTGCCCATATCGCTGCTTCAAATCACTTTGTGAATAACCTAATGATGTTGAGGTTTGCGAAAATTGTTCTGCGGTTAAACTGTCTTTGTCGACCAACAGTTGCTCGGTTTCGATGATGATTTGACGTTGCGAACGAAAATACTCAGTCACGTAATTTATCAATATGCCTTCGGCTGTAATGCCCTGCTCTTCGTCATCTAACCAGCGCACAATCACTGTGCCCGAGCGGCCTTCTTGTGCTTCAACCGCTTTATTATCATGAGCTACTACAGTGAAATACACCTCGTCGCCGGGTTCCATGCCCAAGGCATTTAGGTCCCACGCTTTACTGTACAATTCGCCCTGTTTGGTGATCGAGTGATTGTCGAATTCAAACACTTCATCTCTGAACTTAACCGACTCGCCAGAGCCTTTAGCTACTGACGCCAATATCTCAACTTTAGTTAAGCCAAAATCATCGCTTACCAATGCTTTAGCGGTGAATTTGGCTTCGCTGGATTTTGGCAGTTCTACTAATGAACGATTTGGCTCAACGATACGAACCTTGGGCTTTTTGTCTTTTATTACCGACACCGAATAAACACCGGGCAAATCGGTGATTCGGTAAAGGCCTGTTTTGGTGATGGTTTTAGTGGCCACATATTGATTGCTTTGCTCTTGATAAACCAATTCGAGCAGGCTATTTTCGCCAAATAACAACGAATATTGACCATTAGGCTCAGACATCAATAATTGCCATTGAACCTGCGAACCTTCAATAATTTCGATATCGCCTTCGCTGAATTTGCTTTGCGGCAACCCCGTGTATGCCGGGGGCGTTACTGTGATAGTTATCGCCTGCAAAGATGGCGGATTAAAGTGCTCTTCGGCGTCATTCTCTAAAGGAATAAAATGAATGATAACACCAACCAAAACTAACAATGCCGGCGCTTTATAGCGCATTGATGGCAAAGACTTAACCAGCAAACCTTGACTATACAGTGCAGCAAATGCCTGTTCTATTTTTTGCCTTTGCAGTCGCTGCAATACACTGGTGTTGGTTGATGACTCAAGCAACAATCTGCTGCTTTCTTCAAGCTGGGCAAAATGACGATTGAGGTGCTCGGCTAGATTGACCAGCGTTATTTTGGTCCATTGTTGCTGCCCTTTGAAGCCAATAAAATAGAGAATACCCCCTAAACACAAACCACTAAACCAAGAATAATATAACGCAGAAACCTCGCTATATAAGGCCCAATACACCGCTATTATCGCCAGCAACAGCAACCCTCTTTCAAGAATAACCGTGTAGCGTGAGCGCCTTAACAACAACGCAAATATTTGCTTGCTCATTGCTCGGCCTCATCCGTTTTTTCGGCCATATACCTTTCGCCAATCCAGCATAAAACCAGTAACAGCAATAAAGCTGAATGCAACGGCGTGTTGTTCTCTTCATCTACTGGCACCGAGCGTTGGCTGGTAGCAATTTGTTCATCCGACAAGGTTGAACCCGCAAACCACGTAGTCACGAGTAACGACTGCGTCATTAAATCTAACAACCGATTGGCAAAATCCGGTTCTTTGTGTCCACCAGCAGTAATCAAGGTTTTGATTTGGTTAGACAATGGTGCTTCATCAAGCCGAATTATCCAATCTGCGGTTTGGCTGTCTTTTGTCATTTGCCGGGTTATTTCCAATCCCGGTAATCGATGAGTTTTGATGGTTTCAAGCGCTGCTAACACATGTTGATTATCTTGCTCGGAGTAAACGACAACTAGCTTTTTAATTTCAGTAACCTGCTCAGCTTTACCCCCTAAGGTATGCCAATTGATGTTGTGATTAAACTGGGCTTTTGTGGCGCTTTGAAAACCCACCAAACTGTCGGTGGTATAAACTTCAAAAATAGCATTATTCGATTGTTGTTGGTCGAGTTGAGCCAGTTCACTCCAATGACTGAACTTGCCTTTAAGCTGTATGACTTGGTCGCCACTGGCCAATACCGTTTGCTTTTGCGCCTCACTGACCTGTTCAAGCCACTGGGGGCTAACAACAACTACCGTTTTATTGCCAATACTGATGTCGCCTTTGAAATAGATTTGCGCCAACAATAAAGTGATTAGGGTGAAAATCAGCAACCTTAACAACAGTAATAACCAGCGAGAAATACGCCTTTCGGTCACTGCATTTTGCTTTGCTAGTCGTACCAAATTTATATTGCCCACCCACACCAAGCGCCCTTTGCCCGGGTTAAACAGGTGAATAAGAACAGGAATGGCAAGGCTGATTAATCCCACCAGCGCGACAATAGAAATAACACCCAACATTTAGCGCACGACCTTGTGACGGGCTTTGAGGTAGTTGAACAACACTTCGTCCATCGGCTGGTCGATATTAATGCAGCTCATATCTACGCCAAGCGATACCAACTGAGCTTTGAGCGATTGTTGATGTTCATCAAGGGCATTAAAGTAATCTTTTTTGACGCCATTACTCGACACTAAAACTTCTTCATGGGTTTCTAGGTCTTTAAAGCGAATGGGGCCTTTGTAGGGGAATGCTAACTCGTCCTCAGATTGTAATTGCAACGCCGACACTTCATTGTGGTTATGGCTTACTTGAGCCAAAAAGTCATTGATTTCATTGTGTTGCTGGTAAAAGTCGCTGAGCAAAAACACCAACCCTGGGCGTTGTAATCGAGCGGTATATTGGTTCAATAAATTGGTGTTTGGAAAAACACTGCCCGCTTTGAGTTTATAAAGCTGAGCCATAACGCGGTGCCAATGACGCTCGCCAGCACCCGGTGGTAAAAAGCTCAGTTGATCGGTCGACAGTCCAAGTAAACCCACACTGTCGCCTTGCTTTTGGCCGATGTAAGCTAGGGTTGCGGCCAAGTGACGGGCATAGTCGAGTTTATTCCAGCCTTCTTTTTGGCTCAGCTCAGACGCTTGGTTCATTGATGCACTGGCATCAACCACCAACCACACTGTGATGTCGCTTTGTCGTTCGGCTTCTCGAATGAAGTAACGGTCTGAACGGGCAAACAATTTCCAGTCAATTCGCCCCGGCTGATCACCCGGTTCGTAGCTTCGATATTGGCTAAATTCGATGCCTACGCCCCTTTGATTACTCGACTGATGGCCATGCAAAAAACCGTCAGCAACGGTTTTGGCCACCAATGGCATGTCTTTTACCCGGGCGAGGGTTTTGGGGTCTATCAGGCTTTGCATGACTAAGCTAAATCTTCAATTTAAGCCAACGGGCTTTTTGGCAAAGGCACGGCTTTAAGTAACTCAGCCACCACTTCATCGGTGCTGATATTGTCAGCCTCGGCCTGAAAGTTAAGTAATATGCGATGACGTAACACAGCGGTTGTTACTGCTTTTATATCGTCAATGATCATGGCGTAACGGCCATCAAGCAGCGCTTTGGCTTTGGCGCACAGCACTAAAGCCTGACCGGCTCGCGGGCCTGCGCCCCAACGTACGTATTTTTTGACTTGCTCAATTGGTTTGTTTTCGTCTGGTCTTGTCGCTCGCACCAAATCTGTAATGTAGCTGAGTAATTGTGGCGACACTTCAACCGAGCGCACCAGTTGTTGCAACATAACAATATCTTGTGCGTTTAGAATCGTTTGCAGTTCCACTTCACAACTGCCAGTAGTACGATTGAGTATTTCCATTTCATCTTCACGGCTTGGATAACCCACTCGAACGAACATCAAGAAACGGTCGAGTTGCGCCTCAGGCAAACTGTAAGTGCCCGCTTGCTCTACTGGGTTTTGGGTGGCTAACACAAAAAATGGCTTGGGTAATTCATAGCTTTCGCCGCCATAACTTACTCGCTTTTCTTGCATGGCTTCGAGCAGTGCTGCTTGAGTTTTTGGTGGTGTTCTGTTGATTTCGTCGGCCAATAAAATGTTGCAAAATACTGGGCCTTTTTGGAATTTGAAAAAGCGTTTGCCACTGGCATGGTCTTCTTCGAGAATTTCGGTGCCAACAATATCGCTTGGCATCAAGTCGGGGGTGAATTGCACCCGGCGAAAATCTAACTCAAGGGTTTGAGACAAGGTGCTGACCATTAGAGTCTTGGCCAATCCCGGCACGCCTTCGAGCAGGCAGTGACCACCAGCAAGCATACTGATCAGCAGTTGTTCGATGACGTCTCGTTGGCCTACTATGACCTTGCCGACTTCGTCTATGACGCAGCTCAACTTGCTGAGCTTTTCTTGAATTTGTTGTTCTGTCATTTTTTTCCCTACGGGTGTTGGGCGACCTGCTGCTTTGAAAGTCAAGAGCTCCACACGGAGACACCGAGCCGCTGAGGTTCACGGAGGAAAAACAAAAAACTAAAACATGTATGATAAGAAGTCATTTTTTATAGAGATCTATTTTCCGTTTTTCAAGCTTTTTATTTTATCTTTCTCTGTGAACCTCCGTGTCTCCGCGTCTCCGTGTTGTGTCCCTGGATGGACAGTATGCCTTTTTTGCAGGAGCACAAAAAAGGTGAGGCCCCTAAGTCTCTCAAGCGGTCATCGCATAAACCACGATATTAACCCCAAATCGAGTATTATCTACAGCCAACCAGCGTTTATTACGAAAATCATAATCCCACTCGCAGCCAAGGTCTTTGTTTGAATAAAGCACCCCAATTCGGCCGTTAATTTCAATCGCTTTAAGGTAGTCATGTACTAAGTCATCTCCCCAGCCATTAAGTTCTACGCCGGTGTTTGGCGGGCCGTCGAAGGAGAAAAACGACGAGTAGATTTGGTGGTTGTTGGGGATTTTTTTAAGTGCTTTATCGCCAAATATCTCAGCCATTTGGCGTTCAAACGTACGGGCAAATAAACCGTCGATATCGTGATTACAATCATCAACAAAAACGAAGCCTCCGTTTCGAACATAGGCTTCAAAATTTTGTCTTTCCTGCGCATTAAATTGCACCAAACGGTGTCCGGCCAAATAACAAAATGGCACCGACAACATCGCAGAGTCTGCCAGCGGGATGATGCGTTCTGTTAAATCAACCCGAATGCTGGTGTATTCAATCAGTGAATTGAGCAAGTTGGCGGGCATTCGTTCGTCGACATCCCAATCTCCCGACTCATAACTCAGCCGGGTGAAAAAGAAGTCATGATCTGCCGCCAATGCCAAGCGGGGCAAACAACTGCCTGCCACACTTGCCATCATTAATCTTTGAATAAATGCTCTTCGGTTCACCTTTACGCCTATAAGTAGGGTGCGCCGTGCGCACCATTATCGTGTTTAAAACCATGGTTATGACAATTTTTTTGGTGCGCACAGCACACCCTACTTTTCAGGTTTTATCTTTAAACAGCATCCGACGAGCTGGTAAAGGTAAAGTCGCGAATTTTCATCGGTGGGATCATACAACCGTTGGTTCTTTGCGGTTTACCCAGTGCTTCGATGTTGTTGAGCATCACAATTGGGCTTTCGTTAAATCGGAAGTTTTTGATTGGATGTTTGATTTTGCCATCTTCAATATAAAACGTGCCGTCACGGGTTAAGCCGGTATACAACAACGTTTGTGGGTCCATTTGGCGGATATACCACAAGCGGGTGACCAATATGCCACGGCGAGTACTTTTGATCATGTCTTCGAGTGAATCTTTGCCACCTTCCATGATGATTTGGGTTTGTGCCAAAGTACCCGGCACATATTCACTATCGGTCTTTTTGGCCCAAAAAGCCGAGTTGAACATGTTCTGTATTTTACCGCCTTTGATCCAATCAATTTTATCTACCCGATGGCCACTACCCGAAAATGGTGCTGTGGCAACTTCTGGGTGTTGCGGATCAGAATAAATGTGAACTTTGGGATCAAACATTTTTTCGCCGAGTTTGTTGGTTTTGCCATTTTTCTCGCCCTTTTCAGGCTTGCGGCTTAAAAAACTACGGCCTTCATCGGCGCGGCGCTGACTCATCGAACCCACCATGTTAGTGAGCAGCTGAACGCTGGCATCTGGCTCTAAAATCACCGTGTATTTACCCGGTTCCATCGCTTTGGCATCCGCCGACTTAATTGCTTTGTCGATAGCAATGCTTGACACTTTGTTGGTGTCGAGTTTGTCGACATCAATATAGTCTCTTGATACCCAGCCAGAGCCTTTGCCATCGCTGGTTTTAATGGTCACCGAGAAATTAACATCGGTTGAGGCGTTATAAGCAAACAAACCTTTTTTGTTGATGATGGCGGTGAAATACACGTTGTCATCCAAAAAGCCTGCTGACACTAAGTCGTTTTTCTTTGATGGCGTGATACTTTGATCCGCAGCTTTTGCCCGATAACTCGGCTTCGTCATTGCGGTACTTTTGGCATAGTTATTGGCTTTTAGATATTTTTGTGGTCCCCAGTTGGGCATGTGTTCTGGGTTTTCGGGGGCAAGTTTTGCTAACTCTTCAGAGCGACGCACCACTTTTTCAAGTGAAGCGTTATCGAACTCGTTGATGGTGGCAACACCGGTTCGCTTGCCAAAAGACGAGCTTACCGCCAATGTCACATCCGAGGTTTCACCTGCGGTGGTCACTGTGTTGCGGGCATAACGAATATTGCCGCTTTGGGCGCCGTTTAGCGTGCATTGACATTCATCTGCCTTAGAATAAGACAGCACTTTGGTTAATAATTTTTTGGCGTTTTTTTCACTTAGAATGGCCATGATTTACCTCTAAAATTGCTGACTTAAACTTTACGTTTGGTGTTAATCACCTTAACGTCGTTGAAACGGGTTGTAGGACAACCGTGCGATACGGCGCTGACCTGCATTGGCTGGCCTTTGCCGTCGAAGAATGATCCGCCGACACGGTAGTCAGATTCACCAGCCATCGCCGTACAACGATTCCAAAACTCTTGGGTATTTGACTGGTAAGCCACATCTTCAATCTGTTCAACAATTTTGCCATTTTCAATGCGGTAAAACAGCTGGCCGCCAAACTGGAAGTTATAGCGCTGCTGGTCGATAGAGAACGAACCTCGTCCCGCAATATAAATGCCGTTTTCAACGTCTTTTATTACGTCATCAGCCGAGATATCTTTTTTGTTGGGTCTAAGTGACACGTTAGACATACGTTGAAACTGAACATCAGCCCAACTTTGCGCGTAACAACAACCATGAGACTCGGTTTGGTCAATCATGTGTACTTGGTCTCGAATGGCTTGGTAATTCACCAAAATGCCGTCTTTGATGATATCCCATTCTTTGGTTTTAACCCCTTCATCGTCATAACCGACATAACCGAGCGAACCGACCTGAGTTTTGTCGGCAAATAAGTTAACGATGTCTGAGCCGTATTTGAAGGTTTTACTGCGCCATTTGTCGAGAGTGGCAAAACTGGTACCTGCAAAGTTTGCCTCGTAACCGAGCACTCGGTCGAGTTCAGTGGCATGGCCTACCGATTCGTGAATGGTCAACATCAAATGCGCAGGGTCTAGAACCAAGTCGTACTTACCCGGTTTAACCGATGGTGCTTTGAGTTTTTCTTTAAGCTGTTTACCAGCGGCAATGGCATCTTCCATCATATCGTATGAGTTTTTGTAACCGACATTGGCGCCCGACACACGAATTTTATCTTTTTCTAGTCCGTCAAGATATTCGTAACCCATACCGACCGGATTGCCTAGCCCTGAGCGGCGTTTAAAGCCCGCATCGCCGACAATAGTCGCGCTAAACGGTGCCCAAATGCGGTGTACATCTTGGTCGATATAAGAGCCTTCGGTAGAGGCAAAGTACTTTTGTTCGTTGACTAAAAACATGTTCGAGCTGATGTAAGTCGCACCATTAGCCATGGCAGCGGCGTTAACGCCCAACAAAAGCTCAACTTTTTCTTTAATGGGCACTTCCATCGCATTTTTCTTGATGGGTGTTTGCCAGCTGACATCACCCACACCTTTTACAGGCGCGAGTTTAACCGGTTCGGTTTGAAACTTAGAATTGGCTTTGGCCACACCAACCGCCTGTTTGGCCGTTTTGGCAATGCTGTCGGGAGACATATCAGAAGTAGACGCGAAACCCCAAGTGCCATTGGCAATAACCCTGATACCAATACCACTAGACTCGGTGTTAACCAAATTGCTCACCCGTTTTTCGCGAGTATTAACAAATTGGTTAAGATATCGACCAATACGCACATCGGCATAAGTTGCCCCAGCGCTTTTTGCAGCATTGAGTCCAATATCCGATAGTTTCTTTTTAAACGCCGTATCCATGGGTTTGTCGAGCAATTCTGCCGCTGTTACTACGTTGCCAGTGATCGGGATCATCAACGACCCCAACCCAGCACCGCTTAATTTCATGAAATTTCGCCTATCCATCTTATTCACCTCAACTTTCTTATAATAATTAACAGCATAAGTCCTGTCTTTTTGTGTATGCAGTGTAGACCGGGCCGCCATTTTTTTTGAACATTTAATTTACAGTATTGCCAAATAATTCCTACAGGTTAACTGTTTTAAAGCGTAACAAGCTGTTGCAAGGCAGATGGGCTATAGCGTTTAAAATCTATGCTCAAACAGTTCGCACCAACCGTAGGGTGCCGACCCCCGTGTCTGCCCTTGCTTGGCAATTCAATAAATACCTTCACTCATCAACAAACTCAACAGTAGATTGTCGCCGTCTATCAACCGTCAACTTGGTTACGTCAGGTCGTGAATAGTGGCCAGCGGGGTCAAAGTTTTGTCGCTCTTCACGCACCTTTACGTGGTCGATAACAGCGTAAAATACCCCTTCTTTTTCGACTTGAGGTTCGATTATCCATTCGCCGTCTGGCCCGCACAATCCAGAGCCGCCATTGGCTAAAAAGTCTTGTGTACAACCGGCCAATATTGCCTCTAAATGAGGGGTGTCTTTAGGGAAGTCTTTAGGTTGCATCAAGCCACCTACCGACATAACAAACGAACGCCCTTCTTTTGCCATAAATCGGGTGATGTCTTTGGTGTTATTAATGCCACCGGGCCAAATGGCTACATGTAAATCTTCGCCCAAACCATATAATGCAGCCCTTGGCAGTGGCATCCAGTTTTCCCAGCAGTTTAAGCCGCCAACGGTAAATGCGCCGAGCTCGTGTACTCGCAAGCCGTTGCCATCTCCTGGTGCCCAAGTCAGACGCTCTTCGTAGGTTGGCATCAATTTTCGGTGAATTGAGCCAATCGAACCTGCTTTGTCGATATAAACCATGGTGCAATACAAACTGTGACCACCACGATTTTTGGCTTTTTCAATAATGCCCAGATACACGGCGGTTTTGGTGTCTTTTGCCGCTTGGCAAATGGTGTCGAGATGTCCGGCCTCTACTTGTACGGCTTGGTCCATGTAATGAGCGTGCAGTGTTTTTTGGTCGGGTGCGTTGAACCTTGCGCCGTCGGTCAATTCTGGCCAAAACGGGTAGCCGGGTAACAAGGCTTCGCCAAAGGCAATCAAATCAGGGTTTTCGTCGCTGGTCTGACGGATAGTTTTGATGATTTTGTCTGTAGTGGCTTGTCGGTTTAACCAAACTGGGGCTATTTGCGCCAATGCTACTTTTAGTTTATCGCTGCTCATTGATTTTCACCGCTGTTGTTTTCAAACACACCGCTATAGTGCTCTACCGTTGGAAAAGGGTCGTAAAAATGATGCAATAGGCTACGCCATTGCTGATACTCGGCTGATTGCCTGAAACCTTCAGTGTGATCCTCTAGCGTTTGCCAATTAACCAGTAAAATATAACGCTGCTCATTCTCTAAACACCTTTGCAGTTGGTGCGAAACGTATCCCTTCATGCATGAGATAATCGCTTGCGCTTGATTAAAGGCCACTTCGAAATCTGTGGTTTGCCCGGGCTTCACATCCAGTATGGCTACTTCCAATATCATTGATTTTCCTCAAGTTTGTTTATCCAAGATTAAAATTAACATTATATCACTGGCCTTGTATACGCCATTAGGCCCCCAGAACAGACTGGTAATTACTTGCCGCTCATCTATGGTTAAAACATAGTGTTCAATAATTAATCAAATTATAATAATCGAATAACAGGATAAATCATCATGAAAAAACAAACTCTTATGGCGTTACTGCTGTCTGCGACATTGCCCAGCGTGGCATTGGCAGAAGATGATAACGCCGACGACGAACTGGGCGATATGTCGCTCGACAAGCTGTTTAAACTCGAAGTTATTCAAGTCACCTCTCGTAAGCGGGTAGAGAATATGCAAGACGTGCCCGCTTCTGTCACGGCAATTCAAGGTGAAAAGTTGGATGTTTATGGCTCAGGCGGCATGGATATTCGCTTTTTAAGCGGCAAAATTCCTAGCCTATCTATCGAATCGTCATTTGGTCGAACCTTTCCTCGTTTTTACGTTAGGGGGTTGGGTAACACCGACTTTGACCTAAACGGCTCACAACCCGTATCTTTGGTGTTTGATGAGGTCGTACTTGAAAATCCTATTCTTAAGGGCTTTCCAGTGTTCGATGTGGCCCGGGTAGAAGTTTTACGCGGCCCCCAAGGCACTTTATTTGGCCGTAATACCCCCGCAGGTTTAGTCAAATTTGATTCAGCTAAACCTTCACAAGAATTTGAAGGGTATGCCAATTTTTCTTATGGCACCCACAGCTCGATTGATTTTGACGCGGCGGTCAGTGGCAGTGTAAGTGACAACGTTTCTGCCCGTTTGTCTGTTTTGCGTCAAGAAAAAGATAACTGGATTGACAATCATGCACCCGGTTTTTTACAAGACAACGTGCTTGGCGGTCATGAAGAAACCGCTGCACGGTTGCAATTTCTCTATGAGGGCAACGATATGACCGCGTTGTTCAATTATCATATGCGTTCAATGGATGCCTCACCGATCCCCTTTAGAGCCAACATAATTAAACCGGGCACCAACGACTTTGCCGACGGTTATGACAGTAATAAAATCTATCAAGATGCAGCAAGCCGAGCTATGCAAAGCGTTGACAGTAAAGGGGGCAGTCTCAAGTTAGAATATTCTTACGACAAATATACCGTCACAGCCATAACAGGCTACGAGAGTGTCGAAATACTCTCGGGGGCGGATGTTGATGGTGGCCACGGTGCTGCATTTTTGCCACCCGAGGTGCCAATGGGACCGGGGGTAATTTTCTTCCCCGCTGAGAGTCGTGATGGCATACCAGACCATTCACAGTTGTCTCAAGAGTTAAGGCTCTCTACCAATGATATAGGCAAATTAGACTATCAAGTGGGCGTGTTTTATTTTGATGAAGAGCTAACCATTGACAGCTTTAGTTTTAATACCTTGGCCGGTGGCACACTAGACGGCGTAGCCCAGCAACAGCAAGATACAGTCGCATGGGCCGTGTTCGGCACAATTGATTATGACCTGTCTGAACTGTGGAAGGTCACCACTGGGTTACGTTATTCCAAAGACAAGAAAGACTTTTTTGCCCAACGAACGCTATCTCCCTCAGGTGCACCGAATATCTCGGGTGAAGCGCATCCTAGTGATTCTCATGTCAGTTGGGATATCAGTGCTACTTACGAGATTGACAATGACACTAACTTCTATGCCCGCATAGCAGATGGTTTTAGAGCACCTAGTGTGCAGGGTAGGATTTTGTTTGGCGATGAGGTGACAGTAGCCGACTCTGAAACCATTTTGTCATTTGAAGCAGGCATAAAAGCCGACATGCTCGAAGGCCGTGCCCGTGTTAATGCGTCTACATTTTATTATGTTATGAACGACCAGCAGATCACTGCCGTAGGTGGTAATAGCAACTTCAACCGCTTGGTGAATGTCAATGAAACCGTGGGTTATGGTTTTGAAGTCGATGCCGAATTGGCCGCAACACCAGATTTATTGCTCACCGCCAACCTCAGTTATAACAACACTAAACTGAATGACGATACTTTATCGATTCCGGTCTGTGCTCAGTGTACGGTTACCAATGCACTCAACGCCGACGGTCGAGCGATTTTGGATGGTAACAGCCTGCCCCATGCACCACAGTGGATAGCCAACTTCACCGCTCGATATTCCACGCAAATAGGCGAAGGTGAGCTTTATGTTTACACCGACTGGTCTTATCGCAGTTCGATTGATTTTTTCTTGTACAAATCAGTGGAATTCGAAGGAAAATCGCTGCTAGAAGGTGGATTAAGAGTCGGTTATAGCTGGTCTACCGATGAACACGAATATGATGTGGCGTTATATATTCGTAACATCACCGATGAAGAAAACATCATTGGTGGCATCGACTTTAATAACCTCACGGGCATTGTAAATGAAGGTCGTTTTGTTGGGGCTGAGTTTAAGGTTAACTTCTTTTAACAACATTGAAATCATCAACCCCCTCCTTTTACAGAGGGGGATTTGATATTTTTAACTTTTATCTTTTAACCACTTCATCACGCCCGCACGCGCCTGAGCCATATCGTGTTTGGTACGAGCATCAACCAACATAGATGAACCATGAACACCATTTTCGACCACCTTAAAGTCAGCCCCTGCTTTTATTAATATCCCTTTTTGTTCAACTGATGATTCTCGTGCCATTTCTGATTCGGGGCGCATAAACAACATAGGCGCTTTAACCTTACCTAGCCAGTGTCGGGCGCGGCAATCAACCATTGGGCCACCAGAGGCCGGAGAAAATGACGCGACACCTGTGACCTTGCTGTTGTTTTTGGCTGCTAATTGCACCACCAATGCCGCAGAATATGAGCTACCCCACACCATGACATTATCGGCGAATCCTTTTTTAACGGTATAATCTAGCGCAGCTTGAAGGTCTGGGTAGGCATCGCAATAACTATTTGGTGTGCCTTTTGGCAAGATATTCACCGTGCGATTTTCTGACCCATAGCGTTTACCGCCATTGCGCTGATCCCAAGCAATTACCCTAAAACCAGATTTGTTCAACCACGGAATTAATTCACCATACTCACCACGACCGTTTGAACCGGCTTGATGAAACAATAATATCAAAGGGGATTTGTCATTGAGGGTAGAAAAGTACTTTTCACCATGAATGGTCACGCCATCACTGGTCTTTGTTTTGATTACCGTTGAGGCAGAGGCTTTGGCAACATCAACGTAACTAGTCACCAACAATGCACCTAGCAGTGCACCGCCCAATAATTTTTTATTAGTCATTATTATTCTCCGGGTTTTGATTTGAGATTTTGACAGCATAAACTAAGCGGTCGCTCTTGGCAAAAACCCGCGTTAAAGGGTGTCAGCTTTGGCTCGGTTAATCACTTTGAGTAGATCTTCAGGTATGGGTAATTCTTTAAATGGGCTGATGTCACTACCGCCGGTATTGCCCGGCGGAAAATATCCGGTGATGACTTGCGTCATCGAACCTAACATTCGAATAACTTGGCCAAATGCTTCTTTTGGCGAAAACGTTCTAAGTGCCCACCAAAACATATGAACATGTGTTCGCAAGTGCTGCGATGGCGATTGTTGCGCTAGCACATGAGCCCTTTCAAGATGATGAAATGCCAATGTATGTTCGCCTTTGGCAAAATACTGAGTGGCCAAATTGACCTCATTGGTCACAAAGGGTTTAATGGTTTGGCTAAAGTTCATTGAGCGCTCAATCAGGCTGTTTGCCCGTCATTTAATCACTATCTTGCAATGATAGTGAATGAAATTGACAAACGAATCAAGCCGTTGCGGCGACAATGCTTTTAAGCTGCTTAATCGTGTTTTCGTCCCTATTTACCAACAAATCATCATGAATCTTCAACACAATCCCCTTAAGCAAATCAGTGGTGCTTTTGATGTTGGTCATTGCTTTGAGCTGCGCCATTTGTTCACTGACCTGCCGACCTTTAAGTGATAAGCGCTTTTGCGCCTTGCCTTGTGCCAGCTCACTTTGCAAATAAGCAGCAATACCACTTGAACAAATGCTGTTATTCGACAATGAATGCAAATAAAATTTAACCAAGTTTGGCACAAACTCAGTGCCACCACTGAGTTCAAAGCTGACCAAATTAAGAATATCAATCATGTGTGCAGGCACCCGGCTCTCAAGCGCTTTACGCTGCACCTCATACTGCTTTTTTACTGACGGCGTAGACTGGTGAGGCATCAAAATGACCTGACCACATCCCTCACAAACGCCAACCAATACATTTTTGGCCAAACCGTTACCATCGCTGAAGGGCACATCTTTTAATTGCAAAATTGCGGTTTGAAAAGACTGACAATGCTCGCAAGCCGCTTTTTGGCTATCACCCACTTTTAAGATTTGCATGACACACTCCTGTTATGAACGCTGATAAACACACCATCATCTTGCATAAAATACCACTTTATGTACCACTGAAACCCGGCGTATCTTGTTTTGACAATATGAACATCAATATTGCTGTCCATATGATGTGGGCTGGAGGAATAACCATCGCCACTAGAACGGGCGATAATTTGTGCTACGTGTTCATTGGTAATGACGCCCATAGCAAGTACATTCTTGGTATCAAGATTATTACGCTGTTGGTGATAAACCATGCCTGATTTCAGGCACGTAATAATTTTGTTTTTTGCTGATTTGAATCCCATCTGCCACTCCTTTGGATTGTACGCCACATAGCGTACAAGTCAAGTTCAATTTGAAAATAGTGGCCGACATCCTAATTCCCTGGCCACTGCCTAAGGGCGTGTTGACCTTTGGAGTTAATTTTTGCAGCTGTTTGTTTGCGCTTTATACAAGGCAGAGATTGTGCAGTGTAGTTATTCTACATAAACAATCGATAACGCAGTAGAAAGTGTAAACAAACGCTGCCCTTTGGGTTCGTTTCAAAGCGTTTTACTCATTGTTACGGGCTTTCTTGTTTATATGAATAGACTTCGAAGCCCGCGCCGCGATTAAAACGCTTTGAACTCGAACAAAATTTCAACTCGAAAGGTCAACACGCCCTAGTAGTTTTAGACCCAATTTGGCTGCAATGCAAAGATCTACATAGGGTTCATTTATCTCTTAAATACGGCCAACAAAAATAATCGAAGCGGGCATATTTGTTTGCGGGTTCACCGGTTCAATCACCTTTTCTAATACCAAACCATTAGCAGTAAACAACGCTCCCCAACTTTGCATGGTTCGAAGATACCAAGGCGCAGGATCGGTAAATTTCTCACTAAACCCCGCCCAACTACCTGCTCGCCAGCCATCTTGATACGGCTCATCTGCGCAAGCCACTACCGGATGAATTGTTTGCACAATAAAGGCTCCGCCATCATTAATTATGTTGTGAGCTTCTTTAAAAATGTGTTCGACAGACTCCTTTCCCAGCAGTGAAAAATTACAAACAATGACATCGAACTTTTCACCGGGCACCTTGGTCGAAAAATCTTCGTATTTGATGGTTTTAAAACGACCACCACCTTTGGTTTTAGCCGCCTCTAGCAATTCGGGCACTACATCAACGCCTAGTACATCGATGCCTTTATGTGCCAGTGCCCGAGTTAGCCAACCCTCGCCGCAGCCAACATCCATAACCGTTTTTGGTGAGCATGCTACAACAACGTCGATGATGGCTTGATTTGTGACTTCAACCCGGCTGGGTATCTGCGCTTGTTCAATCGCCTCAACCCAAGGTTTAACGTTGTTTTTCCAAGATTTGATGATTTGTAAATCATTAAGTTTATTCATTTGAAATTGGCCAAATTCAAGATGCCTTTAAGTATACATGTCTATAACGCCTATAGAAAAACCTCCCCGCTTTTGTCCATTCCTGCTAATCTTAAGACAAATAAAAACGGGCTGTAAGGAAGGTTAATATGGAACCGAGAAATATAAAAAATGTGGCTGATGCCAAACAACTAATTAAAGAAAGAGACCCCAAATTTGTTAAAGTTGGGGTGTTTGATATAGACGGCATTATGCGCGGTAAGTATATGTCGCAGGCCAAGTTTTTATCGGCCCTTGATAACGGTTTTGGCTTTTGCGATGTCATCCTAGGTTGGGATTCTAAAGACCAACTTTATGACAACACAAAGTACACAGGCTGGCACACAGGTTATCCCGATGCCCCCGTACGCATACTCCCGCAAAGCTGCCGCGAATTGCCTTTTGAAGAAAACGGTTTGTTCTTTTTGGGCGAAATGGACAAACAAGCTGAACAAGTTTGCCCTCGCGCCGTATTACGCAAAGTGCTCGACAAAGCAGAAAAAATGGGCATTGAAGTATTCAGCGGTTTCGAATATGAATTTTTTGTCTTCAACGAAACCGCCCAATCGATTCGCGATAAAAACTACCAAAACCTCACTCCATTGGCACCGGGTGATTTTGGTTATTCGGTTATCCGCAATACCGTTGATGCCGAAACCTATCAGAACATTTTAGATGTGTGCGAAACCATGGACATGGGTCTTGAAGGCCTGCACGAAGAAACCGGGCCCGGCGTGCTTGAAGCTGCCATCACCTATTCCAGCGCATTAGAATCTGCCGACCGCGCGGCCATGTTTAAAACCTTCAGTAAAATTGCATTACAACGTGAGGGCAAGCTCGCCACGTTTATGGCCCGATGGTCAAACGACTACGCCGGACAAAGTGGCCACATTCATGTGTCACTCAAAGATAAAGACGGCAAGTCGATGTTTTATGACGCCAACGATGCCAATGGTATGAGCCAAACCATGAAGCATTTTGTCGCTGGGCAGCAAAAACTGATGCCAGAATTACTGGCAATGATTGCCCCTACAATTAACTCGTATCGGCGTTTAATCCCCGGGTTTTGGGCACCAACAGAATCTACCGTAGGCGTAGACAATCGCACTTGTGCCATTCGCATCATTGAGGGTAACGAAAAATCTCAACGCCTTGAATACCGTATTGCTGCTGCCGATGCTAACCCTTACATCATACTGGCCGCGGTTATCGCTTCGGGTTTGTGGGGCATTGAAAATCCCGGTGATATTGAAGCTATGGTAACCGGCAATGCATACGAACAAGACTTTCCTGAGCATTTGCAGTTGTCTAATACCCTGTGGGATGCCACTCAAAAATACAAGCATTCTACGATGGCAAAGCAGTGGTTTGGCGAAGAGTTTGTTTATCATTACTCCGCCAGCCGTGAGTGGGAAGAACGCGAGTTTCGCAAACATATTTCCCAGTGGGAAATGGACCGCTATTTCGAGATAATATAAGTTATGACCAACACAATAAAAGTCGTTTCACCGATAGACAACAAAGTAATAGCCGAACGCGAGCTGGCCTGTAATACGCAGATTAAGCAGACCATAGACCAGTCAGTTAAAGCACAAAAACGCTGGCGCGAAACCTCTTTGCATCAGCGTGCCAAATACCTCAATGACGCCATTGATTTTATGATGCTGCAAAAAGCGGTTTTGGCCAAAGAACTCACCAAACAAATGGGCCGTCCCATTCAATATGCTGAGGGCGAAATAGCTGGCTTGGCCGAGCGTGGTCGACACATGATTGAAATTGCAAAATCACAGCTGTTCGACATGAAAATTCCCGGCAAGGCAGGTGCAACTCGGTTTATCCGCCGCGAACCTTTGGGTGTTGTTTTCACCATAGCACCATGGAACTACCCCTATTTAACCGCCGTTAACTCCATTATTCCTGCTTTAATGGCGGGCAATGCAGTGATTTTAAAACACTCTGCTCAAACCCTGTTATGTGCCGAACGCTTTTTTGAAGCCTTTGAAGCAGCCGGTTTGCCCAGCGGGGTTTTTCAGTATTTGCATTTAGATCACCACCTAACCGCCAAGGTGATTAAGCAAAAGGAAATCAATTTTGTGTCGTTTACCGGCTCGGTTAGTGGTGGCGAAGCGATTGAAGAAGCCGCCGCCCGGCAGTTTATGGGCGTGGCGCTAGAGCTTGGTGGCAAAGACCCTGCTTACGTCAGAAGTGATGCCGATATTAAACACGCGGTAGAGCAAATTGTCGATGGGGCTTTTTTCAATTCAGGGCAATCTTGTTGCGGTATCGAGCGGGTTTATGTCGATAGGTCGGTGTATAAAGAATTTGTTCAGGGCGTGGTAGAAACTGTTGATTGTTATCGTCTTGGTAACCCACTGAAAAGGCTCACAACCTTAGGCCCTTTAGTCAATGCAGCTGCTGCGACTCATGTTCGCCAACAAATAGAGCAAGCCATAAACAAAGGCGCAATAGCGCATATTGATACCACCAAATTTAGCATGGACCAACAAGGTAGCGCTTATATGGCACCACAGGTTTTAACCGATGTTGATCACACTATGTCGGTAATGACCCAAGAAAGCTTCGGCCCTGTCGTTGGCATTATGGCGGTAGACAGTGATGAGCAAGCCATTGAGCTAATGAACGATAGTGAATTTGGCCTCACCGCGTCAATCTGGACAACCGACCAAGATGCAGCGATTGCCATTGGTGATCAGTTAGAAACCGGCACAGTCTTCATGAATCGCTGCGATTATCTCGACCCAGCCTTACCTTGGGTTGGCGTGAAAAACTCAGGCCGAGGTTGTTCGTTGTCCACTTTAGGTTACGAACAATTGACTCGCCCCAAATCTTTTAACCTGTCTCATCCTAAATAATAGGCGCTAATCCATGGCTGACATAACCGAATTGTCTGAACTGTATGGCAACTGGAATTACCCCACCAGTGTTCGCTTTGGTGTCGGTAAAATTGGCGAACTGACTGATGTTTGCCGCCAGCTTAACGTCAACAGTCCATTACTGGTAACCGATAAAGGGTTAGCCAGCTTGCCCCTTATCACCGATATTTTGCAACAACTCAGTGATGCAAACTTCAACCCAGTAGTCTTTTGCGAAGTTAAACCCAACCCCACAGGCAGTAATATCGCGGATGGCGTTAAGTGTTATCACCAAGGCAACCACGATGGAGTTATTGCCATTGGTGGCGGCAGTGGACTCGATGCAGGCAAGGCCATTGCATTGATGGTAGGGCAAGACAGGTCAATTTGGGATTTTGAAGATGTGGGTGACAATTGGTTACGGGTAAACGAGCAAGGCATCGCGCCAATTATCGCCATTCCTACCACCTCAGGCACGGGCTCAGAAGTCGGCCGAGCATCGGTGATTGTTGATGAACAGCAGCACAATAAAAAACTCATTTTTCACCCAAAAATGCTGCCCGAGGTAGTGATTGGCGACCCAGCATTAACGGTTGGATTACCCGCTCACATAACCGCAGCAACGGGTATCGATGCCTTTGTTCATAACCTTGAAGCCTATTGCGCCCCGGGTTATCACCCTATGGCTGACGGCATTGCACTTGAAGGTATGCGGCTGATAAAAAACTGGTTACCGACGGCTTTTAATGACGGCACAAACCTCACTGCCCGCAGCCATATGATGGTGGCCTCAACCATGGGCGCAACGGCTTTTCAAAAAGGGCTGGGCGGCGTTCATGCGCTTGCCCACCCATTAGGTGCTAATTTTGATGCGCATCACGGCTTACTAAACGCCATTTTATTGCCCTATGTGTTAAATGCGAATCGTGCGCACATTGAAGTCAAAATTGCTGAAGTTGCCTATCACTTAAGGCTAGATGACCCTACGTTCGACGGATTTATGCACTGGTTAGCCGATTTTAGCCAACAGTTAAATATTCCACAAAACCTCGGCGATATTGGCATATCAGCCGAAAAACACCAGATGATAGGTGAACAGGCCGTTTTAGACCCTTGTGCCTCAGGCAATCCAGTTGCATTAAGTGCGGCCCAATACGCCAGTATTTTTGTTAAAGCAGTAGAGGGGAATTTCTCATGAAAACAACACCAATAACACTGGGCATACTAGAAACCGGGTTAGTGAACGAAACATTCCTACCAAAATACGGTTCGTATCCAGACATGTTTCGCACCTTGTTAAATGAACAAGACCCCACAGTAAAATTCAAATCCTACAATGTGATTGATGGTGAATATCCCAGTGATATCAACGAATGCGATGCCTATTTAATCACAGGCAGCAAACACAACAGTTATGACGAAGACCCATGGATTGTGGTGCTTAAAGACTACATTCGAACCTTAATCGAACAAGATAAAAAGTTGCTGGGTATTTGCTTTGGTCATCAGGTTATCGCCCATGCATTAGGGGGGCTTGCTGCCAAAAGCGACAAAGGCTGGGGCGTAGGCATATACAACAGCCAAATAACCCCCAACCTAGACTTGCCTTGGCTTATAGACCATTCAATACAGTTTAAGCTGTTGGTCAGCCATCAAGACCAAGTGCTAATGTTGCCCAAGGGCGCAACTTTGCTTGCCTCAAACCCCTTTTGCCCCAACGCTGCCTATTTTATTCAAGACAAGGTTTTGTGTTTTCAGGGCCATCCTGAATTTACCACTGACTATGCCAAAGAACTGATGAAAAGCCGCAAAGATGTGATTGCTGAAGAGGTTTATAGTCAAGCGTTAAGTTCGTTCGCCAATGCTGCCGATCACAAGAAAGTAGCTCGCTGGCTGCTAGATTTTGCTAAAGCATAGGGCCTTGACTATGACGCTTTAACCATACCGCAGCGCATTTAAAGGACGTTTACGCTGATAGAAGTAACAAATCAAGTGACAAGTAGCGATCCCGGCAGTTGTTTTCGGTTGATTTTTCCGTCTTAAGGTTTATTGCCTTCAGATAACGAGCATAACCAAGTAAGCGATTTGACTACTTTGATGACCGTATATTTTGATTAATTGCTTGTTGAGCAACATTGAGCCGTTTAACTATGGTTTCGAATAAATCAGGTACTGTAAAAAACATACCGCCTTCAACAGCTTTTTGATGATCTTTTGCAATGTTTTCCAGTCGTTGGACCTGTGGTATCAATAACAATTGCCCCTGAAGAATAAGCTCATAATCAACACCAGTACTGGCCCAGCGATGTTTTTTCATTTCTATTACAGCTTGCATCGTATCGTATGAACCAAGAGGATCAGCGAACCCCATTTTCAAAAGGCAATCGACATCGTACCAGTGCCTCGCCAGTCGGTCTGGGTTGGGTTCTTTTTCTTGCGTAGAGAATTGGTGTAGTGCAGTTAACTTCTCCCATAAAATAAAGTCTTTCTGGAATGCTTTTACTTGAGCTTTGGGCAAACCGAGTGATTCAAAGCCCTGAATATTCTCGATGTAACAATCAATATCGATAATCTCAGTCGGTTTCCCTCGGTTTCTGCCGCCAAACTCCAGCAATACATGATCGAGCTGATAGTCATTTTGGTCCTTGGTTACCCTAGGAAAATGAACATCAATTTTCTCACCGCGTGACTGAGGTTCTAGCTCAGCAAACAATCCATCAATATTCATCTGTGACAGACGGCGATTAAGCTTTACAACTAAATCATCACTCCACTGAATTAATCGTTTTTGTTGCTCATCTTTGAATTTTTTATTTTGGCTCTTACTTTGGGTGCTTTTATCCCATGCTACTTGTTCATCTTCTTCTGAACGAACAGATAAATCAGCCCAATGAATAGACAAATCAATATCTTCAGAGAATCGTTCAATAGCACCCCAGCACTTACTTAATGCCGTCCCGCCTTTAAATGCAACAGAATATTCACCCAACAATCCCTCATCGTAGAGCAAACGAAGAATTTCGGTAACCCAAACATCTTTTTCCAAAAAGTTGGCCGCTAAGCCATGCTCGTGCTGTTGCGCCGCAACAGCAAATATATCGGCCAACTCATTATGTTTGGATTTATCTGCATACAGGTCAAAAATACTCATGATGACAACACATTTTTTAATTCAATTAACTTAAGTTGCCAAGCTTTCAGTAATGGTAATACGCTTAATCTATGGATAATTCGAATGGTTTCTTTTTGACTCAACCTCAAACGTTGTACAGCCTGTCTTAACATCAAAACGGACGTATGTTCAGGCGAAAGAGAAAGTAAGCCTCTATACAAAGTCCCTTCGGGCTTATTTATCCATTGAAGCTTGGCTGCACTAGCATGTTTTACCTGCACTTTTTCATTACCGACCTTAAATTCTCGCGATGGCCCAGTCGTCCAATATACTGTTTTAACAGGCGCCTGAGTTTGCATGCCCAAACGATATGCAGCTTCCAACCCTTGGGGGGTTATTTTGAACTTGTGTATGCGTGCCCATATTTTAGCTACATCTTCAGCTTTAGCTGTAATTTTGATCGATGGAATACTCGGTAGTGGCTTTGGCCGGGAATATATACCTTTTGCAACACGAACAATCAGCCCTGTTTTACTCAGTCGACTCATTGCTTTTTGAACGGATGTTACCGTTCCTAAGCCGTAAAAATTAGCTATAGAAAAAGGAATACCTCGTTTCATACGCGTAATTTTATTGGCGACCAATACTGAAACCGACAAAATGCACTCCAATCGATTGTAAATTACTTATGTTGATTTATATTAACCTATATTTAATATGGGTTATAGCTATTTTTGTGTCAGGATAAAGATTATAGTTTAGTAATACTTAACACTAACAAATACCGCCTAGCCCGACCTTCGCCTTGGGCCTCCAGCACTTTTTTATCGACCAAGTCGGTCAAGTCTCTAACAGCTGTTGCATCGGCAGCTTTAGATAACGACTTGTACTTTTTGCGGCTGATACCATCAGCAAAATCAGTGGTTTCAAGCATTCGTTTGAGTAATTTGAGTTGCCTTGGATTAAACGTGGTTTGTTGATGGGTCTGCCAAAATCGAGTTCTGTGCATCACTCGTTCAAATTCAGCATCAGCATTGTGCGCAGCCTGCTCAACGCTCTTCAAAAACCAAATTATCCACTGGGTTAAATCGAGATTGCCACGTTGGTGACTTTCAAGTTGTTGATAATATTCATTGCGATTTTGCTCCAGCACCGTCGACAATGAAAATAATCTTAAATTGGTCTTTTCGGCCTCAGCCAAACAACGCTCGGCAATCACTCTAGATAATCTACCGTTACCATCATCAAACGAGTGAATGGTAACAAACCAGAACTTGGCAATAGCTGCGCGAATATAAGCCGAACCCTCGATTGGCGCATTAAGCCAATTCAAAAATTGATCCATTTGCCCGGTAACACCGGGCCTAGCATCACCCGGCGCAACATAATGAATAGTTTGTTTACCATAACGACCAGACAAAATTTGCATTTCATCGTCGCGGTAGTCGCCTATGGTCATTGGCGTGATTAGTGGTTGCTCGGGGAATAACAGTTGATGCCAAGATTTGAGCACATCATGAGTGATGGTACGGTCTGTAGAGCGAATAGAGCGTAGTAACAGTTCAACCGCACCGTCGCAGTGTTTGTCGAATTTAATGCCAACGCCTAAACCCAACTTTCTGACAATGCTTGAACGCACCGAATCACGGTCAAACAACTCGCCTTCAATTTTCGCCGACGACAGGGTTTCATCGAGCAAAATGGCAGCTTCCCAGTCGAGCCGCTGCTGTTCAGTTAATACAGTGCCCAGCTTTTTCAGTGGTGCAACAGTTTGAATGCACCTTTCTAAAACAGGCATCACGGCTTTTTCGTCGTAGCTGAAGTTTGGCCAATCGCTGTGCTGCCAAATCCACTGTGTTTGATCAGAGTTTGAGTTCATATGAGTCGATTAAAATGGCTAATTGAATCATATCATGAGTCAATTAGGCTATTTAATCAACTCATAATATGAGTCGATTAATAGGGTAATCGAATCACTGTTGCAAATTAAAGTATTTTATCAGAGCAGCAATATCGCCGGTTTCAATCAAATCAACACCTTTGTTCATCAGCGATTTGGCAACATTTGCATCCATCACATCGTATAACATCCATTGCCATTGGTGATTTACGGGCGGCTGCCACAGTTTAGGTTCATTAACATTCACCTTAAGTACATCGGTGATCAAGTAATCTGGCTTCAGTTTGGCCGCACACCGTTCGCTCGCTTCGTTCATATCTTCAATCACCCAGCCTGATATCAAACCAGCTTGTTTGGCTTCAAAAACTACATCAGCATTAAACGAAATAACAATTAGTTGCTCTGGCAATTGTCTGGCTAGCAGAAAAACTTCATCAACAAAGGTGTTTAAATCAAACCGGTCGATGCTTTCTTGCTTAATTTCAATCATCGCCTTTACTTGCGGGTGTTTTGCGACCAATTTAACAAATGCATTTAGCGGAGCAATAAATTCTCTTTTATATTCGTCACCAAATTCATTAGGCTGGTGCACCGATGTATTCATTGCCTCTTTGAGGTCTAAATCAAAAATTGAGGCATCAATACCGGCGGTTCGTTTGAGGTTATCGTCGTGCAACACTACCACTTGTTTGTCTTTGGTCAGTTGCAAGTCACATTCGATAAAACGGGCACCCCCCGCAATGGCTGCTTGATATCCAACTAGGGTGTTTTCGGGGTGGCTAACCATCAATCCCCGATGGCCAACCAAACGGTGGCTGTATTTAGTGTTCATCAAAGTCCTTGCCTTATTATTTATCTACATTGCCTAATTTGCCTGAATTGATCCACTATTTCCAGCGCTTGTTGTACACTGCCAACATCATTATCCCTGAACATAATACTGTCATGCCAGTGAAAAACTTTCTCACCCAACGTTCATTAAAAGCCCTTGCGATTGAAATGTTGTCTATAGTCGCCGCCGTATTAATTGCGTTGGCGGTGAGTGAGTGGAATAAAAACCGCAATCATCAGCAAAATGTCAAAGCGGCCATGGTTAAAATCACCAGCGAAATGGGCAAAAATATCAAACTGCTTGAAACGGTTCATGCCAATAATCAGAAAATTGTTGATATGCAAAAAGATGGTGATACCAGAAAAGCGGGCGTATTTAGGCCTGCATTGCAAATACTCGATACAGCCTGGAAAACGGCGATGTCGACCGGCACAGCTGAACATATGACCTACGACCAGCTATACACTTTGTCAGAAGTATACGCACTTCAAGGACTCTATAGGTCATACACCAATCAGCTAATACAAGCCATGATGCAAACAACATCAATGGCCATAGCCATGAACCCTGACATAAAATCTGATGCCGATATGCCCAGTGGAGCCTTTGACCAATATTTAAGTTTTGTGGTTTTACTCGAAGCAGCCGTGCTCAAAACGCACAAAGAAACACACGCCGAGCTTAAGAAGAAAGGGTATTAGTCTTCAAGCCTTTAAAGTCCTTTTTGGCTAACACTAAAAACAGCGCAGAAGAAATGCCCGTAGCGCCAAACAACATACACATCACCATAATTTGATAACGAGCAGCAATAAAAGGCGAAACACCAGAGAGGATTTGCCCTGTCATCATGCCGGGCAAAGACACCAAACCAACGGCAAATAGCGAATTAGTAATGGGAATAATAGACGCCTGAAAAGCCGTATTTCGGGCTTTTTCGAAACTATCGCCGCGTTTGAGTTCAGCACTCAAGCGCTCAGCAGCTAAAGAAATGCTATTCATTGAATTGGCGAATATCATTCCCGCCAGCGGTATCATATATTGCGGTTTATACCATGGGTCGAGCACCAACACCCATTGCGACACCAAAGCCAGCACCAATACACCGCTCACCGAAATAGCAATCAACGACTTACCAAACAGCTTTTTGCGCGAACCTTCAACTGTACGTAGCGATATCCAACTGGATGCGAGCAGCATCACCGCCAAAACCATCATCACAATCCAATGGCTGTCGGCCTCGAAGATATACACCAAGAAATAACCAATCAACAGCAACTGCACCAACATTCTAAACATGCCATAAATTGCCGTGGTGTAATTTAAACCCCAGCGCCAAATGATTAGCAGCACAAAGACAACGGGAATAAAGGTCAACAGCAGTTGGCTCAGCTCAATAGTTTGCATAATACACATTGGTTTGAATGACAGAGGCGGCTATTATAATGACAAATTCACAACAAATACCAGAGCAGCAATGCCCATCAATAACGACAAAAGTCTGACCGTAGAATTAAGGGCTGCCAAAATTCCAGGCATTGGCTTGGTGGCTGTGCACTACTGGTTTGTGATTTATCAAAGTAGGCAGACTGAGCGCTGGGAAGTGTGGCAATTGCCAAGCCAAAACCACAGCAGTTGGCAACATATTCATAAGAATTTACTCCCTTTTGACCGAGGCGTTGGTAACGGAAACAGTTGGGTCGAAACCTATTGGCAAGGTGATGAGGCATCAAAATTGGCCGAGGTTTTGCGTAATTCACCCAGTAGTTATCCGTTCAAGGCGCGTTATCATTACTGGCCCGGTCCAAACAGCAATACCTATGTACAATGGATATTAACCCAAGCCCACATCGACCATCAGATGATCCCACAAGGCATTGGCAAAAATCACATGGGTTTAATTGGCTGGCGAAAAACTGCGGCGATGTTTGAGTTTTCAACGCCCTTGTTTGGCTTTAGATATAGCCGTTCGAGCTATGTAGAAGTGCATTTTTTGCACCTGGCACTCAGTGCTCAGTTCAAACCTTTTATGCTGAAGACATTCATTTTATTTGGCATGCCCTCGAATCACAACTAACTCAAATGTACGGCAGGTTTATTTGTTTTCGTCACGTAAAATCTCAGCCAGCTTTTGCTTATGCTCAGATAAGTCTCGTTCTATCTCTTTGACGTATTTATCGCTGAAACCCAACTTTTTGAAATACGCCAAAGTTTGTTTCATCAACACCAAATCGGCAGCATCAGTTAAATTAGCCATGTTCCCTCTCCTTTTAACTTATATCGCTGTAATAACGCCATGTAAGTCAGCCTTATTGTCGCCAGCCAGTTCAAAAGCTTTGTTATCACTGAATGGTACTTGCCAGCAAAAGTTGAGCATACTTTTGCTCGCGTATAGTTAAATCCCGCTTAACCTCATCAATATACAATTGGGAAAACCCCATATTTTTATAAAAAGCCAAGTTTTGCTTCAACTCAACCAAATTCAAACTCATTTTCAAATGCATATTTACCTCCTTTTTTCTCATATTTATAATTATGCCAGCTTTTGACATATTTTATATAAGGGGAATAGGCTAAGTAAAAGGCTGAATTAAATTAAATCATTATAATTCAATAAGTTAGTGAGTTTATGATAGAAGGTGGTACGAATACCCCACGATGATTGTAGTGAATGTCTTACAGCTGAAGGTTCTGATTTGCACTTAATAATGAAATAACTGGCAAAAACCAACCAGAGAAGAAATTAAAGCTCGACTTGTCGAACTTCCATCACTTGCTCGACCATTTGGCTGGCTTGCTTGTAATAATAAATAAAATGTTTTGACTGTAACACTGCCGACAAGGCGATTGGTTTGAACGCCGCAATACATTCGCTATTTGCTCGCCTTACGCTGTTGTAAAGCAGCCCATTAACATCGTTTTTTCGTTGCTCTGCGCCAAAGGCCTGCGCACAAGAGTAATCACTCAGATGGTAAAGAGTGGAAAAAGCGACTTTATCTCGAACGTCTAACATTGGTCGGTGAACGTGGCCACAATACTCGCGCATCGACAACTTGGTGTCGACTTCGTTGGTAGCGCTGAGAAATTTGGCTTGATGATATTGGGTTTCGGCAATGGCCGTTTCAGTAGAACTCGCAGCGTAATAAACCCCATAATCGCCATTGGTAAAGCGACTTGCACGGCCAATATGGGTGAATGCGGCCATAATGGACGTTGTACCCGGCCCGCATATTCTGTCTTGTTTGGCGATTAAAGCCAAATCTCCAGCCTCTTCGCGTAACCTGTCATTGGTGAGACCTTCGATATAAAAAGCTTCTTCTAATTCGTCGACATCAACAATGCTTTCAAACAGATTAATTGGGGGAAAACGACTTTGAATAATACGGTGCGCTTGCCAAAGTACATCTGTCTTTAATAAGTGAGTCTGCGTCATATTAACCTCTGTAACTATCGAGGTATTTTCTGATCCCAGCCAAATCGACAACGTTACCACCAAGCATAACGTCTAATGCCGATTTACCATTAAAATCAGATGAAGGTCGTTTTATCCAACTGTCTGCCTGATTTTTTTCTTCAAAAATAATCTGTAGTGCTTTATAAACCCCTGACAAATAAGAAATTCTTTCTAGGGTATCTTTAGGTAAATTACTGACGTCTCCTCGCTTCCATTTATAAAACAATGAAGTTGATGGCTCACCTAGCAATATCAACATTTGCTCTGAGGATAATGACCACTGTTGGCAGATATTAAAAAACATTTTAATCGCAACTTTGGCGACTTTTCTTGAATCAAGCTTTGGTGCCTGTGCCAATTGCATATTAGCCTCCTAATACATATCTGAATCAAACTAGTTCAAAAACCGACCTTTAATGATGCAAATATAGAATATATAGATAAATAATGCAAATATAAACTGGATTGATACACAGTGTAATTGAGTTGAAGATTGCCTTTTGTAGAGTTGCTACTGAGCAGAGGGGTGGGAAAAATAACGTATGAACTACAGCTTCATGAAATAGGGTATCGCGATTAAAATAACGCCAACGATAAGCATCATTGTCAGGCTAGTCATAAAATAAGGAAAAATACACAAGGTTAATCCCACAAGAAATGGCACGACAGCTTTTTGTTTTTTACCATAAATGAAAAAGCCAATCCCTATGCCGCCAAACAACACGCTCCAAATCATTATTGATGAACTATCCATTTAGATATTCCTGCTTATATTGTTTTGGGTTTTAACTACAGTACAGCGAGATATCCATATTGAAAATACCGAAAAATCATGTTCCTCCCAATGATTTAAGGTAGTTAACCTTGTCTTCATTTTCAATTCGTTCATATATGTCGTTAACACTGACAATAACATCGAGCAGAGGTAATTCAATGTCATCGCCGAGATAATAATATTTGGAAATAAAACCACCCGCCCGACTCAATACAGCAACTTCGCAAATATCTTGCTCAATCAGTACATAATACTCAAGTGATGGGATCTGCAAATACTTGGCTTGTTTGATCGAATGGTCAAAAGCACGGGTTGATTTAGATAGAACCTCAACAATAAGCATCGGCGCATTCAATACCCGGTCTGTATCATCTTCATGTTCTTCGCACACAACCATAACATCTGGGTAATAATGATCGCCGAGTATTTGCACCAACATATCAGCCATGAATGGTCTGCATGGCTTTCCTTTTAGTTGATATTTTAGCTCTGCGGCAATATTCAAAGAGATAATATTATGCGCCACCGTTCCACCAGCCATGGCATAGGCAACACCGTCAATCAACTCATGTTTGTTGACAGCGGTCAATTCGCCTTGAAGGTAATCTAAGGTTGATAAGGTTAATTGGGCTGCTAGTGACATTAAATATCCCGGTAGTTAACTCGATTGAGCATACAGTATAAAGAAAAATCCACCGCCATGTAATCCAATATCAACAAGTTAGAACCACTGCTACGACTTTGCATAGTTGCATACGAAATATGAGGGACTTTACTTTTAGCCTTTATCATAGGCATGGTATTATTCTGTTCGTCATATAAAACAGCACTATGGTATAACGTTGGACATATTTTATTTTCCAATAATACGTAGTAGTGGTACTCATAGTTTTCGGAGGAAATAAGATATATGCTTTCGTTTCAAATAAAAGAAGAAATCGACAGAATATTAACTGCATTTGAGGACGCTGAATTATTGTTCTTAGGTCTTAAGAATATTAACTCCTTAAATCCCGAATTAAGAGAAATAACCGACATTATATTTTTTGATGACTTTATGAGTCCTCCTATCAATGAATTTAGAGATAAACTCACCACTGTAAAAGATACAATCGGCGTAAAACCTCGTAGTTTATTTGCTGCGATAGAAAAATTTCAGAGTGACATTAGACAAATTAAAGCATCTGATTTGACCGACCTATCTCAACTAAATGAAATTGATAATGCATTGGAGAGTTTTACACATATCTATGAAAGTTATATAGACAATCAGAATGCGAAAAACGCGTATGTGTTGGTCGAAGAATCGAAGACTTTGATGTCACTCTTAAACGGCTTCAAAAAAGGACTTTGTTTTTATGTAGCAAATGTTAAAGCTGCAACACCCGAGTCTGAAGATGGCAAAGAATTATCAATTTATCTTTCGTCAACCCTGTCACTGGCCGAATTCATTCTGAAGCTTCAGTCAATTGAGAGAATATATAAAGAATTGTGCATGTTAACTGATATATCCTCGCCAATTCAAATATTGAAAATCGAGTCTGGTAGCTTGTGGATTAAAGTCTTTGGCAACAGTAAAGTTATCGATTTGATGACAGGCTTAGTTAAATCCGGGGTAGGCTTTGTTTACCGGAACTTCACAGAAGAGGGCAAGTTTTCCGCGATCCCAAAACAAATCGAAGCGTTAGAATCGATATTGGAACTTCGTAAGAAATTAAGCGCAGAAGGCATTTCTGTTGACGAACTAGATGATCACATCAACAAATCAGCCGTAGTTGTATCCAAAGCATTAAACACCTTGATTGAAGGTCAGCCGGAAATTGTCATAAATGATAGTAAATTGTCAATTGGAGATGAAGCCCAAAAGAAATTAATCCAATCCAATACACCACTAAAATTAGGCGTTGATGATTCAGATATTAATAAGAGCAGCTGATTAAGTTCTTTAAATATTACTTTAGTATTGAAACCCTAACTTTAGCGGCAATGAAAGTGGGCATAACCCAGCCCACACTTTTAACAAAATATCATCCTTCATACTCCTCAACCAACCGGAACAAAAACGCTTTACCGGCCTGCGACAAAAAGTAGCAATTTTCACCGCTCTTAAACGCAAAATTACGTACGGTGATAAAATCTAAAGCCTTATCCCAGCTATCCAACCTTACAGCTTTCAAAATTGCCTTAAATTCTTCATTCTCGTTCAATGCCTTATGATCAGCATCGTTCAAGCCAAAGTGTGGGTCGCATAGTAAGTTTAAATCTCTGCCAGACCCAGTGTAATAACGGCCAAGTAACAACAACGTGGTTTGTACTTTAAGGGCATTGTCGTCGGCTTCTTCGCTTGAGTCCTCGCGTAATTCTCTAACGTAGTAAAAATCGCCTTTTTGGTGGAAGCACAGTTCATAACCCAAGTGCCGATATAGGTGCTCGAAATGGGCTTGATGGTTGAACAACACCGTGAATAACGGGTTTTCGATCATCTGGGCTTTTATGTCGTTGTACAACAACTTAGTCATCACCTTGCCTTGCACAAACTGACGATATATTAACGTGCTGTGCTGGGCGCTAACCAAATCAAACGGGTTGACTGTCGCCACAGGGGCAGCTACTTGTACAGTCTCGGGGGCTTCGGTTTGCATCTTAACTTTCCTCACAGGGTTCAGTGGCAACCAAGCGCTTGCGCCGGTAAACATAAACGTTGTCGCCATGGGTGATGTACGCCATGCGGTTGGTGGTTTTCAATTCAAAGTGATCTTGCTTTTTACGCATTCGAATGACGGCACTGAGTAAATCCATCATGTCGTAACCTTCAAATGAGTCTTTTAGGCGGTAATGTAATACAGCGGTCAAGTCGTTGGTTTGGCGAAGTTTTATCGTCGACAGGTAGTCATACAATGCCAAATTCCGTTTGATTTTATTACTGTTCTCTTCGCTTTGCCACGCAGTTGCATCATCTAGTGGCAAGGCGTTCGACAGTTTATCGGCAAGGCGTACTTCTAACTCAGCAAACAAATTAGCAAAGTAACTTGGTGAGTCACTAATGCGTAAATCTTTAGGCCGAGGCAGTTTTTTCAGGCCGTTGATAAACTCAAACGACTTGGCGTAATTCGAGTCAATTTTAGTTTTATTGAGTTTGTGATCAAGCGTCAGTTCGTAGGCATCGCTGAGCAACTGATAATGGTGTTCCATCGCGTTAAACTGTGCCATCGATGCCCGAGTTTTACGCAAAAATTGGTCTACTTGATGAGCCACTAAAGTGATAGGTTTGAATATATTGCTAAAGCTAAGGCTGAAGCGAAATATTTGGTCGGCTTTATCGATTTTGTCATTACGCTCAAACACCAGCTTGATAGTGTTCATTACTTCGAACAGGTTGTCGCCCTCAGCCAAGCGAATATTGTGGTTCAAAAAGCTCTGAGTCGGTTTGATATGACGCTCAAACAAAGTGGTAACCTGCACCAGCAAGTCTTCGCGAAAACGAGCAAACGATTGAGGGTCTTTACATGCCTCGGTCGACATACCTTCAAAATCTTGGCTTAGCGATTTCATTCTAATCACGTTACGTTTGAGTACATCGAGCAACATGCTTAGTTGTTCAAAAGTATCGTCCACCAGCTCGGTGTAATCTGGGTCACCTTCGTAATATGACAAGGTGCCTGACTGAAACCTTTCTTGCACTCGCCACAAGCCCGCCAAACGAGATTTAAGCTTCGAGTCGGTCAATTCTTGATATAAAGAAGCATCACACAAACGAAACAAACCAATAACAGCTTCTTGGAATATCAGCCTTGTAACGCCGCTATGCGTGTCTTTGTCGGCCAAAATATGGGTTTGCAGCAGGTTATCGGTCGAAAAAGCGATTTGTACACGTTGTTTTTCAACACCGTCTAAATCTTTCATGTGATCGAGAACAGTCACTGCCAACCGTGCTTCGTTGATATAACGATCGCCCGACCTATCCATTAAACGGATGGCTTCGAACATCACCCGTTTGTGGTCGAGCAATATTCGCAAAGTTTCTAGGGTGCTAAATTGTTTGCTCATCAACCGCCTCTAACAAACCCAATTGTTCAACATGTGCCGACTGTTCGTCGGCAAAAAACTCAGCACCACCCCAGTAAACCATGGTTCGTTCACTCGAATAAGGCTTTGCCGTGCGCATTTCGCCCAGCTCATGATGGCGGCCGATTTTGTAAATCAACTCAGGGCTGGCACTGTGCGTACTGGCTGCAAACAAGTTAAAGCCACTGCGCTTAATGTCGTCGAGTAACCAATCAAACTGGTTAACATCTACCGTTGCCACTTCATCGAGTACCAGCGGGAACATCAAAGAACAACCATTGGCACGCAATTTACTCAGCAGTATTTGCACCAGTTTTAAATTGATAAGTGCGGTGGTAGAGTTTGATTGCTGTTTGGTCTGCCAAGTGCTTTGCATTTTTTTACGGGTGCGATACGACAGATTGGTAACCACTTTGTCCATGGTCAACCGCGCAGTAACACCGTTTTTAAAGAACCCTTCGGCAAAGGCTTTTAAGCGTTCATAAAAGTTTTCGGGCAGCATTTCATCAGACAATAAATCGAACTTATGTACTTCTTGAACTAGGTTTTCAAAGCGTTTGTCGATATGAATGTCGACCTCAATACCGTCAAGATCGTTAATTTCAATCTCGGCAAAGTCGCGATTCAACTGTTGCTCAAAGCGCTTAATATGTTCATGGTTTTTGTGCAGTATATTGGCATAACCCTGCACCGACTCGTTGTGTGTACGCACTTGCTCTTGCAACACATTTCGACGTCCGGGCAGGTTATTGAAGGTATCAATCAACAAATTGAAGGTTTCGACAATGGCCTTTCTGTCTGGGCTTTCGGCCATTATGCCTCTTTCGTCTTCAATCACTTGCTCGGTGACAAAATGACGCAAGCCAAACAGCAGTTTGTTGCCAAGCTCAGACACCGCTATCAAATCTTCGTTGATTTGCTTCAACACGGCTGCCGTCAATTCAAGTTCTTCTGAATCTGGAAAACCTTGTTTAACAGCGGCAGCCAATCGAGGCTGGCTGGTCATCATATGACCTGTGCTGTTTTCTAACTCTTTTAGCGCATTCACGCGAGTTTGTAACTGAGCACGCTCGGCTTTTAGTTTTTCGTGTTCGGCGCTAAAAGTATGAAGTTTGGTTTCTTCTTGCGAAATTTGTTGTTTATTCTCGTCTAACTGGCTTTGCGCTTCAGTTAATGGTTGCTTTAAACTTTCAACGGTTTTTCGATGAAAGTCTAAGTCGCCAATCAGCACTAATTCTACCCCGGCCTGCTGAACATCACGTTTTAGATTAGCAATGTCGTTAGCTTTGTTGATGGCGCTGCTGTGGCCTTGCTCAAGTTGCTTCAATTCGCGGTTGTCGGCGTTAATTTCGGCAGTGAGGTTTTGAATCATGCGCTCATCGTCACGAACCAATGAGCTTGATTGTTTTTGAAAGCGTTCGTTATAAATAGCTACCGTGCTTTCATCTTGATAGAACAGGTCGGTAAAATTCTCAAACGTGCTGAGTTCTTCAGCAGTTAACTCACGAGTAGGATTAGCCAGTGCAAGTGACTTATTAACGGCTGCAAGCACCTGCCAACTGCCCTCTGGCAATTGCTGTTCTAGGCTGTAATGCTGATTGTCTAAATTCGCTTGGCGTTTGGTGCGGTCAGCTTCATTGGTTGCAACCTGCTCTCTTAGCTTATTAATGCGCACCGCTCGTTGCGATTCACTCTCTAGTGCGGCCAATCGGCTGTTGTTTTCGCTGATATCTGATTGAATCAGTTCAACAACTTCAGCAATCGGCATATCTGGGTAAGTCACCAACAGGTTTTGTGCTTTATCTACCGACGCCTGTGCTTTGTTTTGCTGGCGGGTCAAACTATTCACTTCGCCCGTGAGCTTTTTATTTTGATCTGACAGCGACTTATAAAGTTTGCCTTGTTCGCGTTCATTACCTTGAGCCACGCCCAGTTCAGTGGATTTGTCATTGAGCAACAATCGTTGACCTTCTGACACTGTGGTGAGCTGTTCATAAAAAGCAGCGAATTTTTTCTCGCTATCGGCCAATGAACGATATTGCTGAAAATCGCCGTTTAGCTGTTGGTACTTGTCTGTGAGGTTTTCGATTTTGGTCAAATCGATATCTTGCTGCTTTAAGTCGTTGTGTTTGTCTAAAAACTGCGAGATATCAAAGTCGAGCACATCGTCGACAAATTTTTTGTCGGCTTCGATGATATTGGCCACTGCGTTGGCGACTGGTTCTGAACTGGCATTCATATCAAACAGCAATAAAATCAAGGTTCTGAGCGATTCTATTCGAGCTTCGTCACATTCTGCCAGTGGGAAAATGCTGTAACGCATTGCAGCGGGTGACAAAAAGTCATTGGCATAAAGTAGCGCTTTGAATTTGGCAGGGTCTTTAACGCTGCTGGTATTTTTGTCGAGTGCTTTTAAAGCTTTGAAAACAGCACTGCTCGATAACCCTTCAACACGGTGGCCTATGCCATCTTCATCATTTGAGCCATCCCAAAACAGTTGTTGGATTTTTGCATACGGTAAAGGTGTAAAAATGCGCTCATATGCCAAGTGGCCAGAACTGCGATGCAAAATTTGGCAATGGGTTTGAGTAGAGCCACCCATGTTATTGCTGACTTCAAGGATTAAGAAGCTGAATTTTGATGGAAAATAATGGTTATAACTTTCTTCATTGTCATAAAAACCATCACGCTTGGGCGTGGAAAAAGCGAACTTATTTTTGCTGTTTTTAAAGTTGTTTTCGGGCAACAAAAATAAACGCAAGGAATTGAGTAGGCTCGATTTACCTAGGTTACCATTGCCCAACAATATGGCGTGCTCGTCCACTGGCAAGTCGACATAACAAAACCCTGCCGAATCAACCAATACCAATCGTTTGATTTCGAACTCAAAATGATCTGACATTATTTTCCTTCATTGTTTGTCGTAGGCGGGTGATTCATCCCCGCTATATTGCGAAGCAATATCTCCTGCTCCATAAAATACCGTGTGTGCTTGAACGTTGCTGCCAACTGACCAAAACCCAATGCTTCAGCCAAATCAATTGCAGCCACCCAATGCTTTTCGTTTTTGGGTGATTTTTTAAAATGAACTTGCCAAGGTGCATAATCATTGGGCATCAAAAAAGTCACGTCTTTATCAAGTCGTTGATGCAGGGTTTTAAACATCTGCAAACCACCCAAATCGAAGTCAAAAGCACAAAGGACGCTATGATACTGGTCGAAGAAACATAAGTTAAGCCCTTTGTTTATTTGATTGCCCGCACCAAAGACGATATCGCAATTGTCTAAATTCAGTCGTTGACCATAAAAGTCTGACAACAATGGCAACATTTGCTGATAACTGAAGAAATTCTCTTCGTTTTCAATGATTAATAGCTGTTTTTTGGCTTTGAAAGACTGCGTAAGTTTGTCTTGATGGAGTAAAACAACATCGGGTCGGTTATCGAAAAGTTGGCTGTGATAAATCAATAAAAAGCTGTAAGAAGTGGCAACTTGATGCGAATCGCCTTTTTCGGCCGCTTGTATGCGGTTTCCAACAGGCATACCAGCATCGCTTAGCAACTGTTCAAAGCGCTGTAAGTCTTTAATCTCCACTTTAAACTTGTTTTTGCCAATAAGCTGTTTTTGTGAACTGAAAATCTCCCAATGATCTATTTGTTCGTTTTTGGGCAGAGTTTTTAAAAAGACAGGGTAATTAACCAACTCACCGCATTGGATTTTCTTCAAGTATTGGGCAAGACTAGGCATTATCTACTCGTCACCATTCCTACTTTCATACTGCGCTATAGATTCTATCAAATGAGCTGTATTAGCTGGTTCTTTTAACAAATATAACGTCTCCACTAACGCCTCATAATATTTCTTTGACATAGTCACAACATCTTCGCCATCACTACGGCGAATACCAACACATCCGTCGTTTACAACAACACTGTCAAAAAATGACTCAGGGTCTTGCTTCACTTGACTAAAAGAAACCATTTTCATGTTGATAAATCCTGAATAATTAATACAATCGGTTTAATCATTCTATCGTAAAGTCGGTATTTACGTAATGAAAAGCGTGGATAAACGCTGTTGTGCTCCTGCACAGCGCCTTGCCTACGTCCCTGTAGGCAAATCCACTAGTTACAACATAAAAAACGGGCCAGGTTAATATGTGCGGAAGATTCAACGTGATGGACGATCCATTAACTAAAATCTTATGCGAACAGCTTGGTTTGTTCGAACAGCAATCACAGCTGCGATTCAGCGATGACGTTGCCCCAGCATCAACCGTTTCTATCATTAAACAAGATAAAGACCAGCGCGTATTCGCCGATGCCACTTGGTGGTTGTTGATGGAAAAAAGCCCTGAAGGTTTAAAAGCCAACTACAAATATGCTTCGTTTAATTCGCGCTCTGACAAGCTCAACAATTCACGCGCGATTGCTTACCATCCTTATCGCGAAACGCGCTGCATCATACCCGCCAGTAGTTTTGTTGAAGGACAAGACAAGCATTATTATCACCTTACACCCGAAAATACCGCCATTGCTTTTGGTGGTATATACAAAACTTGGCTTAATGAAACGACTGGTGAATTGACCCACTCAACCTCAATCATCACCCTTCCTGGTCACTCCAAATTTGAGCATATCCACAGAAAATCATTACCTTTGATGCTACCACTCGACAATAAACCACTGATAGACGCATGGCTCGACCCTCACTTTCAACAGGTCAGTTCATTCACCCCCTTTTTAAAACCCGTATTACATTATGGCTTTCATGCCACGCCTATCGATAAACCCTCTAAACGCAATCAAATTGGTTTGATGGAAGTGATTCCAGCGGATTAAATTCGGCCATTGCTTACATCGATAAACTTTGCAAAGCCTGCGAACGTTAACCAACCATTAACAGCCCCTTTTTTGCCTACCCTAAAGCCACCCAAAATACTCGTTATACGGTAATAAAACCGCCGATATGTATAGTTTTCATTCACAATTGTAAATTAAATAATAAACCTGTCTATTTAGGCAGTATTTTACATTATTTTCATATTTTTGATTAAATAATGTAAAAATAGTGGATCTATCGTTCATATCGGGCTATAAAAAAGTTGACTGCCCTGTCAGGTTCTGAATTTATTGACGTTTTTAGCTCAAAAACGCACAAAAATGTAATGAATTTGTAACTTATTAGATATATAGTGCTTGCGCTTTCTAGCGCTTTCACAACAAAAAAGGGCAGATAAAAACAATAAAAATGAAAGCTATCGGGGTGATCAATTAATCGGCAAAACGGTAAAAAATAGCCGAAAACAATCACCGCGGAAAATACATTTAACCTGAATACAAACTGAAGAGACTTCACATGAAAAACTTAGCATTTTTTAAGAAGCGTCAAAATGTAGTACGTAGCGTTGCTTGCTTCACCCTACTAGGCACAGCAACTATGGCCCACGCAGAAATCCCTGCCGGCTACTACAACAGCGCAAACGCAGCCACTCAAGCGGCACTACAAAGCTCATTACACGAAATCATCGACGACCATCAACGCTTCCCATACACTTCATCAGCAACCGATACTTGGGATATTCTCGAATCGGCTGATGAAGATCCAGATAACGCCAGTAACGTTATCGATATCTACAAAAATGCAAGTTATGCCAAAGAAGGCGGCGGCAACTCTTTTTACAACCGCGAACACAGCTGGCCGAAGTCTTACGGTTTTCCTAATGACGGCAGCACCAACTACCCATACACCGACACCCACCACCTTTTCATCGCCGACAGCAGCTACAACAGCAGCCGCAGCAATAAACCTTACGCCGACTGTAACGGTTGTTCTGAAAAAACGACTTTGGTTAACAATGGCCGTGGTGGCGCAGGACAATCAAACTGGACAGCTGGCTCTTTTGAAGACGGCAGCTGGCAAACTTGGGGCGCTCGCAAAGGCGACGTAGCCCGCGCGTTAATGTATATGTCTGTTCGTTACGAAGGCGGCACACATGGTGTTACTGGTGTTTCTGAACCAGACCTAATTTTAACCGACGACCGCTCTTTGATTGGTTCATCAAGCACAGGCTCTAACGTGTCTGTTGCTTACATGGGCTTAAAATCAACGCTAATACAATGGCATAAAGACGATCCGGTAGATGCTTTCGAACAACGTCACAACGATACTGTGTATATGTTTCAAGGCAACCGTAACCCATTTGTAGACCACCCAGAATACGTTGCCTGTGTTTTCGAAAACATTTGTGGCGGCGGCTCTGGCGACACCACGCCACCTGCAACACCAACTGGCTTTAGCGCCGTTGGTGGCGATGCAAGCGTAGCCCTTAGCTGGACGGCCAACACCGACAGCGACATTCTTGGTTATAACGTATATCGCGGCACTGCCACTAGCGGTCCATACACCAAAGTGAACAGCAGCGTTATTACTGCCACTTCTTACAACGATAGCGGCTTAGCTAGCGAAACCACTTATTTCTACACGCTTAAAGCGGTTGATACTTCGTACAACGAATCAACAGCCAGCAATGAAGTTAACGGCACTACCGATGTGGGCGCACCGCAACCACAAGTCACTATTTGGATTAACGAACTTCATTACGACAATTCAAGCACCGACAGTAACGAAGGTGTTGAAATCGCAGGTACTGCGGGCAGCAACTTAAGCGGTTACACCATTGTTGCTTACAATGGCAACGGCGGCACCACTTACAGCACCACAAACTTGTCGGGCGTTATCGCTGACCAGTCTGGCGGCATGGGTACTATTAACTTCCCAATCTCTGGTTTGCAAAACGGCGCACCTGATGGCGTAGCATTGGTTGACGGCAGCGGCGCTGTGGTTCAGTTTTTAAGTTATGAAGGCGTAGTAGCAGCGACTAACGGTCCGGCGTCTGGCACTAACTCAACTGACATCGGCGTTTCTGAAACCACCTCTACTCCTGTAGGTCATTCTTTGCAGTTAACAGGTTCTGGTAGCACATATGCCGACTTCACCTGGGCAGCACCAGCAACAGCAACAGCGGGTTCTGTAAACAACAACCAAACCTTTAACGGCGGACCAGTTAATCAAAATCCAACAGCAGCATTCACGCAAAACTGTAACGCTTTATCTTGCACATTCGATGCAAGTTCAAGCACCGACAGCGATGGTTCAATCGCTAGCTACAGCTGGGATTTTGGAGATGGACAAAACGGTACTGGCTCTAACGCAACTCATGGTTACAGCTTAAACGGCGACTACAACGTTGTATTAACAGTCACTGACAACAACGGCGCAACTGACACAACCACCACTATGGTTAGCGTTGCAGCTGCGGCATCTACACCTTGGATTAACGAATTCCATTACGACAACGATGGCACAGACACCAACGAATCTGTTGAAGTTGCTGGCGCTGCCGGTACAAATCTTAGCGGTTGGAGCATAGTTGCTTACAACGGTAATGGCGGAACAACCTACGCAACTGTTAATTTGTCAGGCACCATTGCTGACCAGCAAAGTGGTTACGGTACGCTTAACTTCGCTGTCGCAGGTTTGCAAAATGGTTCTCCAGATGGCATCGCTTTGGTAGATAATACGGGTTCTGTCGTTCAGTTCTTAAGTTACGAAGGTTCGGTAACGGCCACTAACGGCCCAGCGAGCGGCACAACTTCTGTTGATGTTGGCGTGACTGAAACCTCAACAACTACGGTTGGTCATTCTCTACAACTGTCTGGTAACGGTACTGCATATGTCGATTTCACGTGGCAGTCTCCAGCAGCTAGCACAAGTGGTGCACTAAATAACGGTCAATCATTTGGCAGCGGCACACCGGCAAACAATGCACCAGTTGCTTCATTCACCAACAACTGTACTGACTTGTCTTGTACGTTTGATGCAAGCGGCAGTTCAGACAGCGATGGTTCAATTGCCAGCTACAGCTGGGATATGGGCGATAGCAGTTCAAGCACAGGTGCAAACGCAAGCAACACCTATAGCGCAGACGGTGCTTACACAGTTGTATTAACTGTAACCGACAACGATGGCGCAACGGCTACTAGCTCTACTACGGTAAATGTTGCAGGTGCTTCGGGTGAACAGTCATTGTTCCAAAACACCACTTCGGCTGACATTAAAGACCGCAAGAAGTTCTACAGCGACATGTCTGTAGTACGCTCTGGCGCTGCGGGTTATGTTGAAGTTACAGTAGACATCTCTCACAGCTACCGTGGTGACGTAAGCTTGAAGCTGTATGCACCAGATGGCTCGATTTATACGCTAAAAGATAAGGATAACAGCGACAGTGGTCAGAACATCAATGCAACCTACGGCGGCAACATCTCTGGCAATGCAGCAGGTGTATGGCGTTTGAAAGTGCAAGATCACTATAATGGTGATGAAGGGACTTTGAATAGTTGGTCTTTGCAGTTCTAACGCTTCCCTCGTTAAAGGCTGGAGGTGAAAACACCTCCAGCTCCCTCCCTTGCCCTATCCCCATTTTTACACAATAATGAATAAAAATAGCAAAACAGACTCGCCATGAAATTTATCGATTTGATTCGTAACGCCTTTATCGACGACGATACAAAACCTACCAAACGTCACGGCCCTGAGCAAACCTTAGAAAAATCCCATCAGCCCATTAAAAGAAAAGTATTAAACCAGTACCAGCATTATCAGCAACTCAGCGATTTTGCCAACGTCTACCTTGAACCGCCCCAAAACCTACTCGATGTATTTTTATGGCCACCAAATGCTTTTGTGGTGTGTGCCAAGTTTTTAGATGTGACCGGGGTTTACAAACGCATTGTTGCCAGTCAAAAAGACAGCCCTTGGACTGGACTCAATCGTGAGCAAGTCACTGCGCTTGGTCAGTGCTGGAGCGATTTTTGTCTCAGCGATACCATAGATAACCCAACCCTGCCCCATCGAAACCTGCTCGAACTGATTTACAACATTTTCAAAGCAGCCAAAACTCGTCAGAATCTTAAAGAGTTAATGGATGACACAAAATTCGTCACCGACTTACTGACACTATTGCTAGCTGCCGACGAAAGCTTTAAAGACATAGACACTGATATTCTCAAAGACAACAGTATCGCCGCACGCATGATAAGCAACAGTTTTGAGAAGGTCGAACGCAACGACAAACATAATAACAAACACAAAATCGAACGTTTTAACCTGTCAGCATCCCAAGAAAGTTATGGCACAGTGCATTACAAACACTTTGTGTGTCAAAGTGGCATATCGCTCAATAGCCTGTCGCACAAGCTAGCTTATGTTAGGCCTGACATCATCACCAAATATGTACAACGCAGAGCCACACCAGACAGCCGTGATACACTAAATTTAATGATTTTTCCGTGGCCAAAAATCGTCAAAGATGACTACTTTAATCCAATTGAAAAACAAAGCGCGTTAAAAATGGACGAAGAGTTTGGCTTTTTCGAATATTCCCACAAAGAACCTTTCGATTTTGACACCGTGGTAGACACCATAGACAAGGCTCGCGCTCAAAACGACACAGAAATAGATTTAATTGTTTTCCCCGAATGTGCCATGTCGGCTCAAAATGCCAACTTATTGGCCAGTACCTTGTACGAACATTATCGTAAAACTGGCAACCTAGATAATTGCCCCACGCTGGTAACCGGTATTTTCAAAGAAGGTGGCAAAGACAAATATGGCGCCAACGCATTGTCGGTTCATTACGCGACCCAATCGCGGTTAAACCAAACACAAACGCTGCCTAAAAGCATGGAACAGCACAAACACCACCGCTGGTTTCTCGACGAAGGGCAAATAAAAAATTACAAATTACTCGATGAATTGTGCTCTCATAAAAAGTGGTGGGAATACATTGAAGTACCGCATCGCTCACTCATCAGTTATTACTGCGAAAAACACGATTACCAACTCAGCCCGCTGATTTGTGAAGATTTAGCGCGCCAAGACCCGGTCGGCCCAGTGATAAGAGCGTTAGGGCCCAACCTGATTGTTGCCTTGTTATTAGACGGTCCACAGTTGGCCACACGCTGGCCCGGACGTTACGCGTCAATACTGGCCGACGACCCAGGTGCCGGTGTTTTGTCGGTTACCCCTCTTGGCATGACACAACGAGCCGACGGCTCTGGTTTCCCGCCCAGTTCGGTAGTCGCTTTATGGACCCAGCCACCATCAACAATAGACACACAAGAGCCCGAGCAAGATGACAACTTGATATCGACGGTAGAGTTGGAGTTGGCCCAAAACTGCGAATCAATATTGCTAGTACTGAAAAAAGACAAAGTGACCAATTGGACTGCGGATGGTAGACGCAAAGACAAAACCCGTTTGAAATACGCTAAGCACAAAAGCGTTTAGCGATCCGATTCTTTCATCGCTTTCATTGTCTTGCTGATTTGCAGGCTTAATTCGGGGATTAATTCTCGGTGTTTTTTGTGGATATAATGATACATTTTAACTTGGTATAGGTATTTAGGGTGAACTTTAATTTGCCCCAGCGCCCCTTTATTGTTAAGTGATTTAACATCGGCTTTGGTCAACAAAACTACATCTACTAAACCCTTTTCAAGTGAGCGCACAAGACTTACTGCATCATTCTCAAAGTGAATTTTTCTGTCTCGCAGCACCAGTTCAACCGCTTGCATGCCTCTTTCAGAGCCAAGATTACGGTTACCAAGGTCAGCCAAAGCGTTAATGTCTGCCACGCCCTTTCGAGTGATGGCAACAATGCTCATCGACATAATAAACGGGTCTACTTGCAATAAGTTACTATACGATTGGGCCACTTGAGTGATGCGGCATAAATCTCCGTCGACCTTGCCACTGTTGGCCAGTTGCAAAGAACGTCTGCCGGGGTATTCATTAACACGAAGGTTTATGCGTAAAGCGCGATAGGCTTGAGTGACGATTTCATAACAAGGGTCTAAGGTAGAGGAGTTTTTATGGCGGGCAATGACAAAGGTATCTATTGCGATTGCACTAGAGCAAAAGCAGCACACTAGGATCGTCACTAGAAAATTAGCTCTACTCACTCATTCACCCTTAGTGCTGTATCGATGAATTGAGTATAGCGAGATAAGAAGGTAGTTGTCTATTGAAGCTCAGCTACAGACCTATCTTTGGAGGCTTTGCGTAGGCAAGGTTTCAGTCTTAATACCAATCACTTAAGAATTAAACCTTGGTAGGAACTGCCTTCGACAGTCGCATTCACCTTGGGTGCTCCACAGAACTCCTCAGCACCGCCACCTCCAAGTCTATATCAGACAAGGCCTCACGCAGCAGTTGAACATAACCAGCCGAATGCCTTTGTTTATCCATTAATTCATCAAGATGGATAACAGACTCTTTTAAGTACCTGAGATTCAATGATTTGTTTTGCATGACAGCTGTCCTTCGGGGGGGGGGGGGGGTGACGCTTATCACAATTATAACCAAAAGACAAACAACCTGATGTAAGAAATCTCTGCAAAGCGATGGGGTTTTTGTACTGTCTTCAAACTCATTTGTTCTAAAGCGAGGAGGTTTTGAATAGCAAATAAATAAGCATTAAAAACAGCCAAAAAAAAGCGAGGTATTAACCTCGCCCTCTATCATAACAACACGACCTAAAAGTTTACCGGGAAACGCCCTTGTGAATCTGGCTGACCCAACATTTTCATCATGTTATGCACCTCGGTAGGCATATCGCCGTTGGGTTTAATGAAACCTTTGGCGGTGAATTTGTTTTTGGCACCAATAAGCGAGGTTATTTGTAAACCCAGCGGGTTCTTTTTGGCGATCTTCAACTCAACTTCACCCTTGGCACAACCAAGCTCAGCATCAATTTTACCAATGTTAAATTCTTTGCCAAATTTAACTGATGCTTTGCTCCAAACCATAGTGCCATCAAGCGTTTCGCAATAAGGCTTGCCTTGATCATAATCATTGAGCTTAAGCACTATTCTACCGCCAATATCGGCCGGTATAGGTATGCCTAATCGGTCAACTAGTTCAGCTGCTGGATAGTTAAGGGTAAAATCACTGGCACTAAAATGATCGAATGAAAAGTTGGTAGAAACATCACCATTGCCTGAGATCATAGCGACCTTACGTGAGTTACCAAATTTAACGTTGCCCGACAAGCTCCCTGTAAGTAACCCCAAAGGACTCAGTTGCCAATTAACATCATTAATCACCTCGTTTTTAAGCTGCACAGCACTAATATTACCGCTCCATACAGAGCCGCTGACCTCACCAAGTTTAACCGTTGGTGGCAACGTAACACTGCCTACAACCATACTCGCAGGCACCATAGCCAACATAAAGACAACATATGCGACCACAAACAAGGTGATATTTAACTTCCAGTTCTTCATTAGCTCTTCTCTATGACCAAGCGCGACACCCTGACTTTACCGGGCACTTCAATTTCAGTGAGATCAAGATTGTTAATCTTAATCCCTTGTTTTTTCTCCAGATGTGACAACCAGTTAAGCAAGTCATTAAACACCACTTCATCAATCAATAAGGTCAATTGCTGATCTTTGGGGGTCATACGGCCAATTTGTAAATTAAACTGGCGACTACTTTGGTTGACTATCTGTGATAACGAACCACCGCTGCCGCCCGGTCTGCTACCACTAGCGGATTTAATTGTGACGATAGCATCTTTGGCCCAACCGTTGAGTTTGAGCTGTCTGTCTAAGGCAGCACGATTATCGGTTACGGCATTGGCCAAAGGCGACCAGAGTATCCAATAAAACAAACCGACAGAAAAAATACTGCCACCGACTATCACCAATTTGTGTTCTTGGTCACTTAAACTTTCCCACCAAGTTTTTAACATTAGCCAGCCCTCTTAATTGTTATCGCACCAGCAACCTTGTCACCATCGTTGTTTAGTGAGCCCTGTTGCACGGTAAAACCAAGCTTCTGCGCTGACGACTTGAATTTTTCGAAGCTCTGGAAACCATCACCAGTTGCTTGCAAACGTAACTCGTTACGCTTAGCGTCATACCTAAAACTGGTGGGCATAAAGCCTTCAGACTGACTCAATAACGGACCAACCTCAGCCAATATGGCCAAAAATCCAGCATCACTACTGGCGCCACCAGTTGCATCTTTTAGGCGCTTCTTAAGTTGCTTTTCAATGAATTGAACGCGGGTTTTGTCACCGGGGTACGCTTTTTTGAACTGTTGAATAAAAGCGGCTTTTTGAACGGCCAACTCATTTGAAAGTTGCCATGCCACCGTGCCACGATAAGCCAATTGCAAAACAATCGCCAAACCACAAACCACTGCGGCATACTTCCAAGTTTGCCAAGATTGCGAGGATTCTTTTTTAACAATAAAATCGCCTTGCAAGAGATTAAATCCAGTGGTTTTCACAGAACTGGCCAACAGTTTCAACGGCAATTCGGCACTGGCTTCACTAACAACCAAATTATCTGCCTCAACTAGGCATGGACTATGGGTGATAAAGGTAAACACTGCATCACTTTGCTCGTCTTTCCCCACATCAAAGTGGTTGGCCGACAACTTAAGATAATCGTCAAACCAAACACTGTCGATGTTATCGCAATTCCAAATGCCACTGCGCACCAACCATTGATTGTTGAGTTCAACCCCGGTGGTCCCGTCATCACTAAGTGGCAAGCACAGAGCATCAGGGATAACCGCTACCGCATGTAGTTGGGCCGCTTTGAGCCAACTCAACCAATCGGTCATCAATTGACGGGCAACAATCGCCACTTCAATGGCTGGTTTGTCACCCACGGTGGTTTTATCACCCACCGCAAAAAACAAATCATCAACATCTTGGGTCAAATCATCTTCGAGCATAAATGGCAGCGCGGTTTGCAGTTGACGGTTGAATTTTCCCGGCAACGGCACTGTTTTCATGGTCACATCACAAGATGGCACCAAAACTCGAACCTCACGGCTTTGCCCATGCTCAGTTAATCTATCCAGTTCACCGGCATTGTCTATTTCACCTGAGCCTATGATCTCTTGCTCAGTCTGAGACCAAACCATCCAAGGAATAACGTCCTCAGCACGGCTGCCCAATCGTATCAGTAATACTTCACTCACAAATCAACTCCGAATTTTCGAGCAATCACTGTGACTTGTTTGCTCTGGTTAACATGTAACTTTGAATTTAAAAAGAATTTTGAATCACCATAACTCGTTTCAGCCTTTAGCTCAAAGTAACTGGTGGTGATATCAAAATATTTAATTGCTTCATCTTTTGCGCCCTGGTCTATTTGGCTCATTTCGGGTTTACTCCAAAAATCACTGACTTTTTCATAACCGTCGGGCTGACCACCACTAATTAACGCCTGAGCGTCATCTACATCTAAACCTTTAAGCATGGCACTAAGCAAAAGGGCTGTATCGGCAGTCATGGTATTGATATTGATTTTCAACATCTGGCTTGCCGGTATAACACAAACATATGGTTTGAGTTTCGCCACGACCGCAGGCGTAAATCCTCCTATCAACCGTAACTCACTGACACTGGTCATTAACGTATTCGCAGCCAAGTAAGGAATTTCAAGCGCCATGTAATCACCCTCTTCCATACCACCGCCGCCCGTTTGGCGACCATCTTCGTCAAGCCAATCTTTTAAGCGCTGGGTCAGATATTCTGGCGGAGCCTCTGAAATGGTGTCTATCTCTAATTCAACCAATAACCGCTCAAAGGCTTCCATTTCAAAAGTAATGCCCTTTTTGCGTGCAGGTGAAGTCGGCGCTGGCGTTGGGGCCGGTGTTGGGCTGGGATTGGGTCTAGGTGTACCCGTTGTTGGCGGTGTTGTGGGCTTAGGCGTATTGGCCCCTCCCACTGTCGCTGCCAACGAATTAAGATTAAAACAAGCTTGTAGGTCTTTTAATTCACCGGCGATAGTGCCGCCATCAACCGGAAATTGCAACGGCTTAGCCCAATCTTGTCCAGCGTGTATGGTGTTCGAACGCTTATTCGGATCTTCATTAATACGCTTAAGCTGTTGCTTAACGTAATGCTCGGCGCCCACCGCATACCAATAAGCCTGTCTTGAACCAGTCAAGTTTGTGGTGCGGTGAATTTGCAATTGCAAACGCTCAGTCATTTCCACCGCAACGATTGCCGTAAGCGCAACCACAAACAACACTGACACCAAGGCTACGCCCCGTTGTTTACTCGGTCTATTAGTATGTCGCAAGTTATGTTTAGATAATTTCATTGCTGTTATGGTCCTTTGCCCAGGCCTTTGCTCGCGCCTTGCGCTAAGACGTTATCTGTCAGCAAAAATATACGTTCGAGTTTGCCAAGTGCTTTGGTTTCAATCTCTACTTTAACCGCACGGGGCAAACCAGGCTTTTCCCACACGTTGCCCCAACCATCGCTAGAGAAGAATTCAAAACTCAGCCCTTCAATTTCTTCTAATAAGATTTGTGACTTAGGTATTTCGCCAGTAACTGGGTCGGGATAATTGAAAAACAATCGCTCCAGCTTGCCCTCAAACATGCGATATGAAACCGACTGAATTTCACTGCGTGGCAAAATCATTCCCGGGTTGCGCCAGCCATCATGGGTAAAGGCAACTGCGCCGCCCTCACTTTCCATCAACAACTCACCACCAGAAAATATTTTATCTGTGGCCTTTTCGCCATCAACCCGAACTTGACGTTTGGTGGCTTGTAGAAAATCTCGTTCCATCCAAAAAAACGCTCGCTGCATACCATACAACTCTTTGGTGGTTTCTTCAGACAAAGTATTGGCATCAGTCACCGCTGTTAACATCGAAAATGAAGCGTAACTGACCAAAGCAAAAATAACCGAAGCCAACAGCATTTCTATCAGGGTAAAACCCCCTTGCGCTGCATAAGGCGAAGAAAAGTTTTTACGTCTCATTTGGGGTCTCCCAAAAAAGTCGTCAATTGATATGCAGGCTCTTTGTCATCTTCGTTGAGCAAAACCAAAATAGTGATCTGACGCATGTTTTTGTCTCCCACTTTTTCGACTTCTTGACGCCAAAACCATTCACGTCCTGCCATCTCCATTTTGCCCTTTTTGTTGTTCTTGGGCGGCCACTTGGCTTCAAGTTGTAATTCAACCAAGCGGTTTTCGGCCACCCAAGAGCTAAATGTGATCTCTTTTAAGGCAATCAGACTATTAATATGCTCTGCGCTAGCCCTGACAATCGCAACACCGGCCACAGCCAAAATAGCCACTGCAACCAAAGTCTCTAGCAGGGTAAACCCTTGGCTTTTGCTGCGCTTTGTGAGGCTATTGCTCTTTACGCAGTTTTGATAAGGTTTAATCATTGTATGCTGTCCAGAGGGCCATTAACCGTAATAGGTGCCGTAAAGTCACCTGTAACCTCAAAATAGACAGGCTCGTCGAAGTCAGGTTTGTAGCTAAAAGTCAGCTTAAATGGGGTAATATCCCCTGAAGATAAGATAAATATTTGCGGTGAAAGCAACTCTTTATCGTCATCGTCGTCTTCTTCGACCTGAAAGCTCACTTCGTTTAACAAGTTATTTTCGGCCCAAGGCAAACCTTCTAATTCTAACGTAAGCTCAACGCCTTCTTCATGACGCGAAGGCTCGAAATACTTCTCCTGAGCAAAGTCAGCCCAGCGCTGGCCATCAAAAGCGACAAAACGATAGTCGTTGTCTTTGATGATCAACCCCAGTTCATAGTTGTTCACCATCGCGTAATCTGATGCCATGTCAAAAACCGCTTTAAATCGTCTTGAGCTATCAGCCAGTCGGTCTTCGTCAGAGCCCCAGGTAATACTTGGCACCACCAGTTTGGCCATGACACCGATAATAAGGATCACCAGCATCACTTCTAGCAGGGTAAAACCGTTGTTTCTTTTCATCACTTTACTACTCCAACCCAGCTACCCTGAACCAATACTGCTAACTAAATGCCACTATGATTTAGCGGTTTTCATCCTCTGTTGACCAGTTGCCGATATCATCTTCAGTTTCAGCTTGTCCATCAGGACCCATGCTAAAGATATCAAAAACGCCATTATCACCCGGACTAACTAACAAGTATTCGTTGTTCCATGGATCCTTTGGCATTTCAGGTAAGTAACCTTCTTCTGGGAATGAACGTGGAATTGGCTCAATGTCAGTTTGTGTAACCAAAGCCTCTAGACCCTGCTCTGTTGTTGGGTAGACGTTATTTTTCAGCTTGTACATTTTCATTGACGTTTCAATGGTCTTGATTTCAATAGCGGCGGCTGAAATGTTGGCCTCGTTCTGGCTGCTCATCAAAGATGGCACAACCATGCCGGCAATAGTGCCCAAGATAACAATAACAACCATCACCTCTAGTAATGTAAAACCTTTTGTTTTGTTTACTGAATGCTTCTTAGAAAATTTAATACCCATTTCTTATACTCCTACCATACTATTAAGATTCAAAATTGGCTGTAGTATCGCCATCACGATAAACAGCACCATACCCGCCATGACAGCAACCAAAACGGGTTCAAATATTTTCAATGAAATGCTCACGCGCATCTCAAAATCACGATCTTGGTTATCTGCGGCGCGACCAAGCATCTGCTCTAGCTCGCCACTCTTCTCGCCTGAGGCAATCATATGCAACATCATCGGCGGAAAGATTTTGGTGTTTTCTAATGACACTTTTAACCCGGCCCCTTCACGTACCCTAGCAGCCGCTTCTTTAATAGTGCCTTTTATATATTGATTCTCCAGTACCTTACCCGCTATTTGCATCCCTTCGAGCAGTGGCACTGCACTTGAAGTTAATATGCTGAGCGTTCGGGCGAATCTCGCGGTATTGATGCCTTTCGACACCTTGCCAACCACAGGTACATTAAGTAAAAATTTGTCAAACCTAAGGCGTATTTTTGGCTTGGTCAACAACCGCTTAACCAGTACAACCAATGCAATTATGCCTATCAGTACAAAGAGTCCGTAGCCTCGGATAAAATCACTGGCCTTAATCAAAAACTGGGTGGTGCCAGGCAGTTCCTGATTCATATTTTCAAATTGGCCAACAATTTTTGGCACTACTGTCGCCAGCAATATACCAATTACACTGACAGCAAAAACACTCAATATCATCGGATACATTAGCGCAGAGGTCATCTGCGACTTCATATGTTGACGCTGTTCGGTGTAATCAGCCAAGCGTTCTAATACTTGATCTAAGTGACCAGATTTTTCGCCAGCCGCAACCATTGAACAAAACAAATTATCAAAAGTGGTTGGAAACTCACCCAACCCCTCGGCCAATGAATAACCCTCGACCACTTTGGCCCTTACCGCCATCAACATGCTTTTATGTCGTGGTTTCTCAGATTGCTCGGCCACTGCCAGTATTGATGCTTCTATGGGCAAAGCCGATTGTACCAAAGTCGCTAATTGGCGGGTGATCAAAGCCAAATCAGAAGCAGAGATCTTAGGTTCAAAAAATCCCCCCGCTTTTTTACTTTCTTTTTGCGCTGTTGGCGTTACTTCCAACGGCACAAAACCTTTTTCGCGTAACTGTTGGCGTATTTGCTTAATCGTATCGCCTTCCATGATCCCTTTTTTATTTTTTCCCTTGGCATCCAGTGCCTTATATTCAAAAGCTGCCATTATGCATCCTCACGGGTTACGCGTAACACTTCTTCTAAAGTGGTTACACCAGCAACCACCTTCGCAAAACCATCTTGGCGGATGCTTGGGGTATTCTGTCTAATGTACTTCTCAATGGTCTGCTCGCCTTTGCCGTTGTGAATCATTTCACGTACTGTTTCATCAACAATCAGCAACTCATGAATACCTGTACGGCCGCGATAACCAGTGAAGTTACATTTTTCACAGCCTTTGGCATGGAAAATGGTTTTAGTCGTATCATCACCAATGCCGAGCATCACGCACTCTTCGTGATCTGGACGATGCGTTTCACGACATTCTTTACATAAGGTTCTTACCAATCGTTGTGCCAATACCGCCAGCAAACTAGACGACAACAAAAATGGTTCTACGCCCATGTCTTCAAGACGAGTCAGCGCACCTGCTGCGGTGTTTGTGTGCAAAGTCGACAGTACCAAGTGACCTGTCAAACTGGCTTGAACAGCAATATGGCCAGTTTCAAGGTCACGTACTTCACCAACCATTACCACATCGGGATCTTGACGTAATATCGCTTTAAGACCCCTAGCAAAAGTCATATCCACTTTGGGGTTAACCTGAGTCTGACCAATACCATCCAATTCATATTCAATTGGGTCTTCAACGGTCAAAATATTACGGTCTTTAGAATTAATCGAAGTCAAACCCGCATACAAGGTTGTACTCTTACCAGAACCTGTTGGTCCGGTAACCAAAATAATACCGTGTGGTTTATGCACCAATGTCGAGAAGTGATCACGATTCTCTACTGTCATACCCAAATCACGTAAATCTAAACGGGCATTGTTTTTATCGAGTAATCGCAGTACAACGCGTTCGCCGTAGTTTGACGGCATGGTTGATACACGAACGTCAACACCGCGTCCGGCAATTCGTAGCGAAATACGGCCATCTTGTGGTACTCGTTTTTCGGCGATGTCCATTTTGGCCATAACCTTGACACGAGAAACCAACAATGACGCCAATTTACGATTGGGCTTGAGTACTTCACGAAGTACGCCATCAACACGAAAACGAATCATCAATACGGTTTCAAACGTTTCGATATGAATATCTGAAGCGCCTTCTTTGATGGCTTCAGAGAACATCGCGTTAATCAGCTTGATGATAGGTGCATCGTCATCGCTTTCGAGCAAATCTTCGGTTTCTGGCATTTCATCGGCCAAGGTAAATAAATCTACCTCGTTACCAATGTCTTCCATCATTTGCTTAGCTTCTGATGAATCTCGCTGGAAACTCGCTTCTAGCAGCAATTCAAAATCATCATCTTGCATCACATTGATGGCAAACGGCTTGCGTAAAAAACGTCTGGCTTCACCAAGTGTCTCTATTGAAGTAGACCCTTTGATATTGGCAACATACAGCTCATCTTCATGAGATATCAGCACCCCATGCCGCTTGGCAAAACTAAAAGGCAAGCGATGTTTGAATAGGTCTTCTTCACCTTCATCCAACGGGCTGTCGTGCTCTTGCTCCAACAATTCGTCATCAGCATTCGTGAGCGGCTGCGCTTCGCCCCGCTCGACAAGTTCTTCTGTCAGGCTATCACTCATCTTCTAACTTCTTTTTGTCGTTGCTTTGAATAAACTCTTCGAAAGTCGGTGGCAAAGTCAGCGCATCATCCCAATTTGGCATAATAGGCGTGTCGATGTTTGGCATCAAAGAAACCCCATCAGACTGACGTTGCAACTGCTGCGCACGAATGTAGTTGTACTTACGATGGCTCAGCTGACTCATAGTTGCCGCATCACGAACAATCGATGCACGGATAAACACCATCAAATTACGTTTCTTTTTGGTGGTACTGGTTGATTTGAATAAGTGGCCCAAGATTGGAATATCACCGAGAATTGGCACCTTCGAAACACTTTCTTGCACGTCTTCATCAATCAAGCCACCAAGAACAACCACGCCGCCATCATCAGCCATAACCACTGTGTTAAGTTCACGTTTGTTAATGGTGATATCCACTGCGGTAGTACCACTAACGCTTGAAACTTCTTGGTCAATGGTCAATTGAATCGCATCACCTTCGTTAATTTGTGGCGTCACTTTGAGTTTTATACCCACCTCTTCACGAGAAACCGTTTGGAACGGGTTATTACCGGCACCTGAACTTGCGCTTGTGCCTGTAATGGTTGGTACTGACTGACCCACTAAGAACGAGGCTTCTTCGTTATCTAGTGTGGTGATACTCGGTGTTGCTAGTACGTTTGAATTGGTGTCTGAGCTGACCATGTTAACCACGGCGCCCCAGTCATTTTCAATCAAACCAAACATCATGCCGTTAACTGAACCCAGCAAATTGGCCAGCAAACTTGCATCACCCGGAGTGTCGGCGTCAGTTTCAGTTCTTGGGTTATTATTTGAGTCAGTAAAGTTACGAGTTTGCCCTTTGATGGGTTTAGAGGCATAAATGCCCGCAGCAACTGAACCTATGCCTGGTGCACCATTATTAAACTGGGTGAAACCACCGTCTCTACTCATCCATTGCACGCCAAGGTTTACACCGTCGCCTTCAAATACTTCAACGATAATGGCCTCAACCAATACTTGTGCACGACGAATATCAAGCTTACGAATGACATCAGCCAATGAACGCATCATGTCTGGGTTGGCGGTGATAACAAGTGTGTTACTGTCGCCGTGGAAGTTGATACTGATATCTCGACCAGTACCTGCGCGGCTACGGGTAGTCTTAGAGCCTTTTTTCTCTGCCGCCGCCAGTGAGTCACTAACGCCTTTTAATACTTTAACCAAATCTTCTGCTTTGGCGTAACGGATGTTGAATACCCGAGTATTACCGTTGTCTTCTAAGTCGCTATCTAAACGTTCAACCAACTTGATAACTTTGCGCCGTGCTTGTGGTTCACCAGAGATGATAACGCTGTTGGTTCTTTCATCGGCGATAACTTTGGGGATTAAGAATGAAGGCTGGTCTGGCTTGCCGCCTTTGCCTTTATAGATGTTGTCGATAATACGAACAATCTCGCCAGCGGTTGCATATTTAAGCTTGATGATTTGTACTTCTTGGTCACCGGCATGGTCAACCAATTCGATGATTTTAACCAAACGGGCTACAGTCGCCGCCGAACCTGTCATCATGATAACGTTAGCTGGGTCGTAATGAACAACGTGTCCGCCACCCGCCTGATGAGAGAACTGACGTAACAATGAAGATAAATCTCTTACCGGCACGTTTTTCACTTCCAAAACACGGGTAACCATTTCATCACCAACGCCCGGGTTTTCATCACCCACTACCGGTATGGCCATTTGCTTGGAGTCTTTGTTACGCACGACTTTGAGAATTTCATTGTCCATTTCAACAATGGCAAAACCGTACACCGCCAATACATTGAGGAAAAACTGGTAATACTGTTTTTCAGTCAACATCTCATACGAACGGACATTAATTTTGCCACGTACGTTGGGGTTGATAATGATGGTTTTTTCTAGGTTTTTGCCAACAATATTAATGAATTCAGTAATATCTGTGTTTTTGAAGTTGGGTGAATAGTCAGTTGCAAAAGCAGAAAGTGACATACATCCTGCAAGTACGGCAACAGAGACCTTGGTCATCAGTGTTTTTATCATTTTAGGTTTACCACAGTTTAGTATTACAGGTTGAACAAAAAGTTTAATTAATATGTTTTAAGACGACAATGCATCTAATTTAATTGGCCTTTGGGCTTGCGCGGTGCTGGCTGGCGAGGTTTTGGTTCACGCGATTGTGGCCCTCGACTGTTGTCCGAGGCCCCATCCAAAGAGAACAAAATTTCTGTACGAATACCATCACGCTCTACCACTATATTGGCTTCGGTCAATGTTCTGAACTCGCGCAACACCTTCATCGCTTGTTGCATATCATTCAAGGCATAACCGTTAACTTCTACCGCCAAATCGTTCGGCCTAAAACCAGCTTGTTTAAACAGGTCAGGCTGCGCACCTGGGTTAAGACGATAACCCGCCAAGCCGCCGCCTTTACGTACAGGCGAAAAACGAATTAATTCAAATAGTTTCTTTGGGTCTTTAGCCAGTTCATCGCGCTGCTGTGCTAATCGGCTACTTAGTTTAGGATCTTTACGTTTATCGACCTTGCGATTGTTATTCAAAGAGAGTTTTTTCTTTTGTGGCCGTGCGTTGCTATTGGGTTTTTTAACCTCGTGAGCCACATTTTTGCTGTCGTATTCAACACCATCAAGCATCAGGGTTTCATTTCTTGACCCGTTTTGAATAATCACTCGGTCGGTATAAACCTGACGGACAATCGCCGTGCTTGAATTAATTTTTTCACCGATACCATAAGTACCCTGAGTACCACCACTTTCAATGATGGCTGAACCTTCGCCACTCGTGCCCTCGGCAACAGTGGCCGACAAAGTCAGGTTCAAGTTGGTTTCGGGCGCATCGGTTTGAACCGGCGGCGGTGCCACGTCAACCTTTTTGGTTTCAATCTGGTGTTTGCCAAAGATATTCAAGCCAGTTAGCGAGCCGATATTAAATGACGAACCAGAGGATTTGCCTGCACTAGAAGCACGCTGTCCAGGTGATGTGATGTTAGAACCGCCATCAGCCCCGGGCACCAACATCCAGCTGATATTGGCCAAAATGGAGGCAATATAAATCAGCCCCAGTGCTACAACAAGCTGACTTAAACGCGCTTGAGGCAACTGTTTTAACTTGTTTAATACATCTGTTAAAGAAGACAAAAGTTAACCTTACTTGCTGAAATAAAACCCCGAACCCACCCATTGGGTCCGTAAGAAAGCCGTTGATGATACCCTGAATGAACAAGGTTCAACAAGCCGCGTCGAAAATTATTTACCTGCTATTTACAATTAATTGCTTCATAAAGTAATTTGCCATGTCACAGGCTCTTTTAGTACGCTGCTCATGGTCGCTAATATAACAAGACTGACTTAACGCCGTTGGCTGACGGTTTTTAGTATCATCCTAAATTGGGGTGATAGCAAGTTCGTGCAGTAAGTGAACGATTCATAAATTATTGTTTAATTTCAAAGGGATAGATTCACTTTGTCGCATAAAGGACATGGCGCTGTCTGCTTCGCGACAGCTTTTGTCCGGGTGGCGATAGAGGTTTTGGGGGTGGAGAGACGAATTTGACTGGGGCTTCGTTGGTGGCCGGAGGAACGGAGGCTCCGCAAGGGGGTCAAAGAAAAAGACCCAATTTGCTGTTTTTTGCCCTTCTCTGTGTTCTCTGCGTCCTCTGTGGTGATAAGTTTTTGATTTTTTATTCTTAAGTCAACAGCATTGCCGTTCCTCCAGCCCCTTAACAAGGCCACCACTTCGTTCTACCAGCTCTTAACAAAACCACCACTGACCATCCTTTTTATCAAAATAGAATTATGCTAAATTCCCCCACATTATTAGACGTTGCAAAAAAACCAACCCAATGGCAAAAAACAAACAAGCTCAAGCAGACGAAGTAGATGCCGTACGGCTCGACAAATGGCTTTGGGCAGCCCGCTTTTATAAGACCCGTAGCATTGCCAGAGAGATGGTTCAAGGTGGTAAAGTTCATTATAATGAGCAACGTAGCAAAGCGAGTAAACACGTTGAACTTGGCGCGACCATCACACTGTCTCAAGGCAATGAAGAAAAAACGGTTATCATTGAGCGTATCAGCGGACATCGACGAGGCGCCCCCGAAGCACAAACCTTATATAGTGAAACCGCTAAAAGTATTGCCAAACGTGAGAAAAATGCGGAAGATCGCAAAAACAATGCATTTTTCTCTCCTGCGCCAGAACGTAGGCCCGACAAAAAGCAACGTCGTCAAATCATTCAATTCAAGAACAGTTAAAGGGGTTTCCCATGACCGACTCTCTAAGTAAAAACCAACCTCAACAAAATGAACAGCAAAACGACAGGCTTCACCGCTACGTTTTTAATGAGCTAGATTGCCGTGGTGAGTTGGTGCAAATTAATCAAAGCCTCAATCAAGTATTTGAAAATCACCAATACCCTCAGCCAGTAAAACAGCTTTTGGCAGAACTGATGGTCGCAACCGCCCTACTGACCGCCACACTAAAGTTTGAAGGCGATATTTCGGTGCAGTTACAAGGTGATGGTCCGGTCAATTATGCGGTGATCAACGGTAACAACAAATTAGAATTGCGCGGCTTAGCCAAATTACAAGGTGAAATCGTGAACGAAGATTTGCATTCACTTCTTGGCCATGGCCACATGGTGATCACCATCACCCCAGTTAAAGGTGAACGTTACCAAGGCATCGTCTTATTAGAAGGTGAGAATTTGGCACAATGCTTTGAAGCTTACTTTAAACAATCTGAACAGCTCAAAACCAAACTTTGGATAGCCTGCGAGCTGTCACCAGAAAATAACAAAGCTGCTGCGCTGTTTTTACAAATACTGCCTGCCAACACCACCCGCGCTGAAGAGGATTTTCAACATTTGTCGGTATTGACCAGCACGGTTAAAGACCAAGAATTATTGCATCTAGATGCAAATACTTTGTTAACTCGGTTATACCATCAAGAAAATCCCACTATTTTCCCATCAAAAGAAGTTAAATTTAAATGTGGCTGCAGCCGCGAAAAAACCGAAGCGGCACTGGTCGGTATGGACAAACAGGAGTTACTTGAACAGGTTGAGTCACAAGGCCCTATCAATGTCGATTGTCAATTTTGTCAAGCCCGTTTTTCCTTTGATGCAGCCGACATCAAAAAATTACCAAGCTAATCCTAGTTTTAAAATCGTTTTGTCACCATTGACACCACAGTCATGGTGACACATCCCCTAAAAGACTCGATTGCTTCTTTAATAATCAGTCCCCATCCCCTGTATACAGGGTGCCCAGCCCCATAGCAGATATCTAACAAAAACACGATAATGCGTGTTTTTTTTCTTGGAAAATGCTGCTATATTGAAAATGCTTAAATTTCTTTACATAATTATGATAATTAGTCATCCTTTAAGCGCGTGCCCCAAGGGTGAACAAAAAGGCTGTTGCACTTCTACAATAGCTTTACTACCAAAACTGAAGGTAATCCGATGGATAACAAAATAAGAACGACGCTTGTCGCCGCTGCTGTTTCTTCTGTGCTGACCAGCACCGCGTTCGCAGCTTCTCATTCACTCCCAGCCAAACATGCTTTACCAAGCTTTGACTACAACGTCCAGATGGCCCGAGAAGCCAAAAACAATGCCAAAGCCCCCAATGTCCGAGTAGCGAATGACTTTAAAAAAGTCGAAAACCTCAACCGCGGGATCACCCGCACAGCCAAATCTGATCATTATGACAAAGTATTAGACGTTCATACTTTCAGCTGGGCTACCAGTGAGCAAAGCAAAGCGGCGGTTCCTTTTAACGTATTAAACCGCAAAGCTGGTATTGAACAAGCTTCATTGCAATTCGCACAAACAGTAGGTGCCAAACATGGCGTAACAACTGATGCCATTGCTCAAGCTGAACTGAAATACATACACGACACAGGTCGTGGTGGTCTTGTTTCCAAGTATCAACAAATGGTTAATGGTATCGAAGTTGAAGGTCGTCAATTCAATGTATTGATGAATCAAGACATGGAATTGGTTGCCACAACCGGTTACTTCTCTAAAGCCAAAATGCCGCTCCAACCGATTGGCGTTCAGTTTAAATTCGCTGTAACCGATGCTATCAATGTTGCTATTGGTGACATGGGTGGTGACGAAGTCAGCATGACCAAATCTGCTGACAAAGGTAAATACCAGAACTTCAAAGTGCAAAACGGCGACAGCCAGTTAAGCGTTTCTGACGAAGTTCGCGCTAAGAAAGTTTATTACCCAGGTAAAAAAGACTTGGTTCCGGCTTACTATATTGAAGTTATCGGTGCCACTAAAGGTTCTACAAGTTCACAAGGTTATCGCTATGTGATCTCAGCTAAAAACGGTACTATCTTAAGCCGTCACAGCATGACCTTTAATGAAGCTTTCACTTATAAAGTGTTTGCTGATGCCACTGCACCATACAAACCTTACGACAGCCCAATGGGTAACGAATTATCACCTCATCCAACGGGTGTTGCTACTGACGTTTTGACCGAAGTACAACAGCCAATGAATGACCTGACGATTGAGAACGTTGGTATTTCAACCAACGATCCATGGCTGCCAGCGGGCGCAACTGAAACTACTGGTAACAATGTTGATGCTTATGCCGACATTACAGCACCAGATGGATTCAACGCCCCAACCACAGATGATGAAGGTAATGCAGTTCCAGGTGACGTCAGAGCTCAAACAACTTCTGCTGGCGCATTTGATTACCAGTTCACTCAAACTGATGCTCACGATACGCCAACCAACATGAATGCCGCTATCGTCAACTTGTTCTATGTAAACAACTACCTTCATGATGTTTACTATGACCACGGTTTTGACGAAGCATCGGGTAATGCACAAATGGACAACTTCGGTCGTGGCGGTTTAGACGGCGATCCGTTACATGTTCAAGGTCAAGATAGCGAAAGCACCAACAATGCCAACATGACCATTCCTAACGATGGTCGTTCACCACGGATGCAAATGTATTTGTGGGTTGAAGGTAATAACTTACCTTTGAGCATTGGTACACAAACAGAAGTCGACTTCCTTAACTCAAGCTTTAGCCCAGGTGTGTATAACTTATCTGGTAGTCTAGTTCGTTATGAAGATGGCACAGACCCAGCAAACGATGCTTGTGAATCTGCAACTAACGCCGATGCACTGGCTGGTAACATTGTCATTCTTGACCGTGGCGCTTGTGATTTCTCATTAAAAGCGGGCAATGCTCAAGCTGCTGGCGCACTGGGTGTGCTCATAGCCAACAATGATACCGACAATCCAGATCAATTGGTTAACATGGGTGCTGGTGACAATCCACCAAATATCACAATCCCAGTTCTATCAATTTCTTATAACACCGGTGTTGCAACCTATGCCGAAATGGCCAACGGTCCGATTGAAGTCAGCGTAGCATCCGATCAGTCAGTACGTGACGGAACAGTGGATAACCCAATTATCGAGCATGAGTGGGGTCACTATTTCTCTGGTCGTTTAGCTGTAGGCATGTATGGTAATAGCCAAGGCGGCAGTATGGGTGAAGGTTGGGGTGACTTTGTTGCCTTGATGCATGTCGTTCGTGAAGAAGATCAACAAATTGCCGGAAACGAGCATTTTGAAGCGCTTTATAACGATGGTGGTTATTCACTTAACAACGGTGGCTGGACTGACCCGTACTACTTCGGTTTACGTAGAGCACCATACACAACCAACATGGAGTTTAACGCACTAACGTTTAAACACATCCAAGATCAAGTCGCATTGCCTGACACTCATCCGCTTAACTCAAGCGATTTTGGCAAGAGCGGTGGATTCAATGCTGAAGTTCACGCCGCAGGTGAAATCTGGGCATTGGCATTATGGGAATCTTATGTTGCCTTGTTGAATCGTGATGGCAAATCGTTTGATGAGTCAGAAGGCCAAATGATGGATTACATCGTTGCAGGCTTGAAGATGACCCCAGCCAATCCAACCTATACTGAAGCACGTGATGCAATACTTGCAGTTGTAATCGCCAATAGCATGGACGACTACACTCTTATGCGTGCAGCCTTCGCTAAACGTGGTATGGGCCCAGGCGCAGTATCTCCTGCCCGTAATGATGCCGGATTTGACGGCACAGATGCAAGCCAAGGACATGCAGGCGTTGTTGAAGACTTCACTACACAATATAGTGCAGTTGAATTGACAGCAGCCGACCTTGACACTGCATATGTTGGTCTAGAAGGTGCGTTCTGTGACTCTGACGATATTCTAGATGTCGGTGAAACAGCAGCGTTACGCTTCACAGTTCGCAACAGTGGTACAACAATGCAACATGGCGTTAAAGCCATGGTTAGCTCAACAGCTGATGTTACTTTTGCAAATGGTGGCGTTGTCGAATTTGAAAACATGCATGTTTGGAATGCTTCAAAAAGCGCACTTGTTGAAATGACACTTAATAGTGCCGATGTAAACTCAACTATTCCAATTCACATCACCTTTTCAGCAGAAGACAGCTCAGCTCGTTTGCCAGCAGACATTGATGCAACAGTTACTGTTAACCGTGATATCGCCAAAGATGAACGTCGTACAATGGACGATTTTGAAACAATACCAACTGTTTGGGCTGATTGGTCACAACACAAAATTGGTCCTGCCGATTCAGGTAACTTCGTTGGCTTAGATGACTGGACAGTTCTTGATGTTGGCTTTGGTACCGGTAACACCATGATGGGTCCTGATGGCCGAGTTCAAACAGATATCTCTTTGATGTCACCAATGGTAAAAGTTGGCGCTAGTGGCGAATTTGCCATGGACTTCAATCATTACTATGAATATGAAGTAAGCCCAGCCGATGGCGACACTCCAGCTATATATTGGGATGGTTCTGTATTAGAAATCAGTGTAGATGGCGGTGATTGGACCGACGTAATCGCAGCTGGTGGTAGCTTTACAGAAAACGGTGGTTACAACGGTACTTTGGTAGACAGCAACCCAGTATTGGGTGGCCGTACAGCCTTCGTTGATACCATTAGTACTTTGTGGATCACACCAGAGCGTATTACCTTCCCAGAAGGCACAATGAACGGTCATGATGTTCAATTCCGCTTCCGTATTGGTACTGACCAAGCCGCTGGTGGTTGGGGTTGGAACCTTGATGATGTTTCATTCACTAACGCAGAAAACCCAGCTTGGTCTTCAATTGTTGCTGACTCAGGCGTTTGTGTTAACCGTCCACCTGCGATTGGCACTCAAACTCAAGAAGTGACTGAAGCCGCTGGTGGCGATCAAAATGTCATTACGTTGAGCGTTAACGTAATCGACCATGATGATCCAGGTAAAGCAAATATCTTGCGTCAATACGACACCTATGAAGAGTTTGCCGCAGTAGCAGCAGCTAACAACAGTGCGTTCACTTACAACTGGACTCAAACTTCTGGTCCTGATGTAACACTTGACGATTCACACTCTGCAACGCCAAGCTTCACAGCACCGGTTGTAGGTTCTGACACTGACATGACCTTTAGTGTTGAAGTAAGTGACGGCGCAGCAGCCAGCACAGCAACAGTTGGTGTGAGAATCACTAACGTTAACAGTGCACCTATGGTTAGCGGTATTACTGGTCCTGAGCAAGTCAATGAAAATATGGAAGTGACCTTGATTGCCATGGGTGAAGATCCTGAAGGTGATGCTCTGACGTATACTTGGGCTCAAACTGGCGGTACAGCTGCTACGTTCGCAAGTACAACAGACCACTTGACGTTTAATGCACCACAAGTTGATGACGACGAAATGTTGACGTTTACTGCAATGACTTCTGATGGTGAATTCACCAGTGAAGCAGCCTCGTTCAGCTTCACAGTATTGGGTAACACTGCACCAACATTGTCAGCCGACTCAGCAACTTATTCAGTTGATGAGAAGAAGAGCGTTACATTGTCTGTAACTGGTGTCGACACTGATGGTGATGACCTGACCTATACCTGGATGGTAGATGGCGAAGCAGTCAACAACAGTGGCAACACTTACGAGTTCATCGCACCACGAGTAACTGAAGACAGCACTTCTGCTGTATCTGTAACCGTAAGCGATGGCGTGTTCACCAGTGATGCGGTCAATATGACTGTAAACATCAAAAACACTTCTAGTGGTGCAGGCATGGGTCTGGTTACACTACTGTTGGCTCCTTTGGCGTTCATCCGTCGTAGAAAGCAAAAACTTGTTAAGTAAGGTTTAACCTTAACGTAACACTTAACAAATTGAAGCCCGGCACCTGCCGGGCTTTTTATTGACCTAAATAAACATAACTGATGAACTTCAACCTCTAAAAACAACAACAAAAAGCTTACATCACCCCACTCCTTATTTGACCACCTCTTGAACAAATTAAATTGTTTTTGCATACAATTTAGTTATATGAAATAATGGCGGAATACTAGTCGATCATTATGATCATTTACTGTAAAATGGCGCGCAAAATTAGCATCATATTTTAACCTGCTATTAACCACTAATTACAGCCCGTTTCAAGGAGCACCCTCACATGACATCGAACGCAACTCGTTATGTCGATCTATCAGTAGCTGAATTGATTGAACATGCCGTTCGTCGAGAAGAAGGCAAAATTGCCGCCAATGGCGCATTTGTAGCCGAGACTGGACGCCGCACTGGACGTTCTCCCAAAGATCGTTTCATCGTGCAGGAAGACAGTACTCAAAACGATATTCAATGGGGCAACGTCAACCAACCAATCGACGCTGAAAAATTTGACGCCCTGTGGGCCCGAGTTGAAGCTTATGTTCAAGATAGCGATCATTTTGTATCGCCACTTGAAGTAGGTTCTGATCCAGAGCACACCATTTCAATGACGGTCACCACCGAAACAGCTTGGCATCATGTATTTGCCCGTAACTTGTTTATCGTTCCACAAAACTGGAATGCATTAAACAAACCCACTTGGCAGGTCATGAACGTCCCTTCATTTGTTTGTAAGCCTGAACGCGATGGCACAAACAGCGATGGCGTAGTGATGATTAATTTCGCCCAACGCAAAGTTTTACTGGCTGGTATGCGCTACGCCGGTGAGATGAAAAAAGCAATGTTCTCTGTGCAAAACTTCCTGTTGCCAGCAAAAGATGTATTGCCTATGCATTGTTCAGCAAATGTTGGTGATGATGGCGATACCACTTTGTTCTTTGGTTTATCTGGTACTGGTAAAACAACCTTGTCAGCAGACCCTAAACGTTCACTGATTGGTGATGACGAACATGGCTGGGCACCTGGCAGTGTATTTAATATCGAAGGCGGTTGTTACGCTAAGTGTATCGACCTATCTCAGAAAAACGAACCTGTTATCTGGAATGCGATCCGTTTTGGTACTATCCTCGAAAACGTCGTAATGGACGAACAGCGTGAAGTTGATTACACCGATACCAGCCTGACCAAAAACTCACGCGCCGCCTACCCGCTTGAGCACATCGAAAAACGCATTATTGAAAATCGTGCTGGTGAACCAAAAGCCGTTGTATTTTTGACTTGTGACGTTAGCGGTGTATTACCTCCGGTATCTGTACTTTCTGAACAAGCCGCGGCTTATCACTTCTTGAGTGGTTACACCGCCAAAGTCGGTTCAACTGAAATCGGTTCAACTTCTGACATCGAATCAACATTCTCAACTTGTTTCGGCGCACCTTTCTTCCCACGTCCTGCGGGCGTTTATGCCGAGTTGTTAATGAAGCGAGTACGTGAATTTAACTCAAAGGTCTATCTGGTTAACACCGGCTGGACAGGCGGCCCATACGGCACCGGCAAACGTTTTGACATCCCAACTACCCGTGCAATTATTGATGCTATCGTATCAGGTGAATTGGCTGACGTTGAAACACAGCACATTGATATCTTGAACCTTGACGTACCAGTAGCCGTGTCTGGTGTAGACACAGAGCTGTTAAACCCTGTCAACACTTGGGTAGACAAAGACAAGTATCACGAATATGCTTTGAACCTAGCCAAAGATTTCACTGAAAACTTTGTAAAATATGAGGTTTCTGACGAGATTGTTGCTGCTGGTCCTCAGCACTAATAACTTCCTCAATGCAAAAAAGGCTCCTTTTGGAGCCTTTTTTATGTCTAATGACAGAAGGTTAAAGCAATAGCTTTTTCAAAAAAGCCGTAGGCTTATTTCAAAGGTAAATAAATAGTCGCAGCTAAGCCGCCCTCAGAACGATTCACTAGCGTCACTTCGCCATAATGTAGATCAACAATACGTTTAATAATCGCAAGCCCCAGACCACTTCCCTCGCCGCCTCTGGCAATATCACCTTGCGTAAAGGGTTGGAATAAACGCTCAACATCCTCTTCAGGAATGCCCGGGCCATTGTCTAACACAGTGCAGTATATCCGCTTGCGTTTTTTATCCAAACCAGAGCGCACCTCAATATCGCCTTGTGAATATCGCAGAGCATTTGCTAACAAGTTACTGAGTACTCGCTTGATTGCGACACTTCTAAGTGGTACCAGAGGTAATCTTTCATCGAGTTGGCAGCTTATTGCCCTCGGCTGATTACTCTCGGCCGCAACCACTTCATTGATCACCGTATTTAAGTCATCCGACTCTAAATCTTCTTGACGATGATGACGGATATAATCCATAAACTGATCAATAATCGCATTCATATCGTCAATGTCTGCCACAATACCGTCTTTAAGGTAATCTTCAGTTGAAGACATCATTTCAGTGGCCAAACGAATTCGGGTTAACGGCGTACGCAAATCATGAGACACCCCAGCCATCAATACAGCGCGGTCTTTATCAAATTCTTGAATGCCTGTAGACATTTGATTAAATGCCCGAATCACCTGTGCCGTCTCGGTAGTACCCGATTCTCTAACAGGTTCAGGAAACTCTCCTTGACCGACCTGCTCTGCTGCTATTTGCAACTCTCTAAGTGGTTCATTAATTTGGCGGATAAATACCCAACTACCAATAACACTAAGCACACCGATGGCAATCAAAAACACAGTCAATAACGATAAATCTGTTTCATCCAAATCGACAAATGGTACCTTAACCCAAACCTCGGTCATGCCCTCAGGCAACATGTGCTCAGGTGGTTTAATCCAAAATACATATTCTTTGCCTTGCGAGATACGTACCTCGGCTTTACCGCCAAGTTGCGCCGACATTTCATCAGAAAAAACCCAATAATATGGCATTTGCTCAACGCCTTGGTTTGCCGCTTCTTCTTTGTCGTAGACAGTAATGCCGGTCGCTTCGAAAAAACGCTGGCCTAATTGATTATTGAGTTTTTCATCGCCGAGGTCGACATTGAGAAATAGGACTTTAACCTGCTTGGCGAGCAAATGAATGGTTTGTTGATAATTGGGGCGAACAACATAGGCGGTAACGGTCATGTAAGAGAAGACCTGGTTGATGAACAACAGCACACCAACCAGTAAAACCGTTTGCCCAAACGTACTGCGGGGCAATAAACCCATCAGGTTGCAGAACCATCAGGCACAAAAACGTATCCCAAACCCCACACGGTCTGAATATAACGAGGGTTAGCTGGGTCTTCTTCGAGCATACGGCGCAATCGAGACACCTGCACGTCAATACTTCTTTCCAAAGCACTATAATCACGGCCACGAGCCAGATTCATCAACTTATCACGAGACAATGGCTCGCGAGCATGCGTGACTAACGCTTTTAATACCGCAAACTCACCACTGGTCAATGGCATCGGCTCATCACCATTTTTCATTTCGCGAGTAGCCAAATTCAAACTATATGTAGAGAACGTCACAACCGACTCTTCAGCAGTTGGTGCACCCGGTACATCTGCTGATTTTCGACGTAATACAGCCTTAATACGAGCCAATAACTCTCTTGGATTGAACGGCTTAGGCAAGTAATCGTCAGCGCCTAATTCAAGGCCAATAATACGGTCAACTTCATCACCTTTAGCGGTGAGCATCACAATGGGAATTTCATTTTCTTGTTGGCGCAAACGGCGACAAATGGTCAAACCATCTTCTCCGGGTAACATCAAATCGAGTACCATCATGTGAAAATTTTCGCGCTCTAACAATCTGTCCATTTGCTCGGCATTGGCAGCTGAGCGAACAATATAGCCCTGCTCGACCAAATAACGCTCCAGTAAACTACGTAACCGCATGTCATCATCAACAACAAGTATCTTGGTGGTTTCTTTACCCATTTTTTAACAGCTCTAGTGACCCTATCTTATGCGAACAAATATAAGCTATTGCGCCGCAAAAGCAATAGCCCCGTGGATATTTGCTGTTACAATATGTTTTTGTCCATTCAAAAACCCCGCCCGCAACAATTGCGAATTGCCAATAATTCATTTACCATTTTATCTAACTTTATTTACAAGCCATCCAACTCCAATGAAAACCAATTTAGTGACCCGCGCAGGCTGGCAAAAACTCGACGACGAACTCAAATACCTTTGGAAAGTCAAAAGACCCCAAGTCACCCAAGCCGTCAGTGAAGCGGCAGCACTGGGCGACCGAAGCGAAAATGCAGAATACAAAGAAGGTAAACGAGAACTTCGCTCAATCGACCGAAGGGTTCGATTTTTGGTCAAACGATTAGACGACTTAAAAATTGTCGACCATGGGCCCGAACAACTCGGAAAAGTATTTTTTGGCGCTTGGGTTGAGCTTGAAAACGAAGCTGGAGAAATAGTGCAATACCGCATTGTTGGCACTGATGAAATCGACACTAAAAATCATCATATCACCATAGACTCCCCCGTGGCTCGCGCTTTAATTGGTAAACAGGTCGATGATGAAGTCGAAGTAAAAACGCCTTGTGGCCTTAAATTGTGGTTTATCAACCAAATTCAATACCATTCGTTTGAAGCACCAGAATAAATTGCACCTATTGCCTTGAAATTTAGCTGCACAGCCGCCATTTATATGGATTCTAACATTTGCCTACCCTTTAAAAAGGTCTCTTCTTAATGTCCAATATTGTTCAAAACCTTGCCGCGGAAATCAGCGCCGGACAAGAACAAATTAATGCCGCCATTCGCCTGCTCGACGAAGGCTCTAGCGTTCCCTTCATCGCACGTTATCGTAAAGAAGCCACTGGCGGACTGGACGACACCCAACTTCGACTGCTAGAGCAGCGATTAGGATACATGCGCGACTTAGCCGACCGTCGCCAGGTGATTCTCAAGTCAATTAAAGAACAAGGCAAATTAACTGGCGCCTTAACCCAGCAAATCAACGCTGCAGATAACAAAACTCAGCTCGAAGATATCTATCTGCCATTTAAACCTAAACGCCGTACCAAAGGGCAAATCGCCATCGAAGCGGGTTTGCAACCATTGGCAGACAAATTATTAAGTGCACCTTTAACACGCCCTCAAACAGAAATAGAGCAGCTGGCTTCGCAATATATCGATGCCGACAAAGGGTTAGAAACAAACGAAGCGGTACTTGAAGGTGCACAGTCAATTGTTATTGAACACTTGGCCGAAGATGCACGCTTACTCGGCAAGCTGCGTCAATATGTGGTACAAAATAGTTATTTGCTCAGTCGTAAGGCCAGAGGCCAGACTGAAGAAAAAGGTAAGAATAAAGGCAAAGGAGATAAATTCAGAGATTACTTAGAGCACAACGAAAAGCTGAAAAATGTACCATCCCATCGCGCCTTGGCCATGTTTCGTGGTCGTAATGCCGGTGTATTGTCGCTTAAGCTCGGCGCCTCTCCCCAAGAAGATAAAAATGCTCTGGCTTCTCATTGTGAACAGTCCATTCGAGAACATTTGGGTATGCCCGTCAACCATCAAGACAACAAACACTGGTTAACTCAGAGCGTCCAAGCTGCATGGAAAAAGAAAATCAGCGGTCACCTTGAAAACGAACAGCTAGCTTTACTTAAAGAAAAAGCCGAAGATGCAGCCATTGACGTTTTTGCCAAGAACCTTAAAGACGTACTGATGTCGGCGCCTGCTGGTGCCAAAAACACCATGGGCCTAGACCCAGGTTTGCGTACTGGTGTCAAAATTGCCATCGTCGACAAGACAGGCAAGTTCTGCGACAACGCCACCATCTTTCCACACGCACCACAAAACCATTGGGATAAAGCGCTCAGAACCTTGTCAAACCTCTGTCGTCAACACAAAGTAGAACTCATTGCTATTGGTAACGGCACAGCCTCTAGAGAGACAGACAAATTGGCTGGTGAGTTAATCAAGGCCAATCCAGAGTTAAAAATAGCCAAGGTAATGGTCAGTGAGGCAGGTGCTTCAATTTACTCAGCCTCAGAACTGGCCGCCAATGAATTTCCTGATTTAGATGTGTCTATTCGAGGTGCAGTCTCGATAGCCAGACGTTTACAAGACCCACTAGCTGAACTGGTTAAGATTGAAGCCAAAGCCATTGGAGTCGGACAATATCAACATGATGTCAGTCAAAGTAACCTCGCCAAATCATTGGGTTCAGTCGTTGAAGACTGTGTGAACAGCGTTGGGGTCGATTTGAACATGGCATCCGCCGCACTACTAAGCCGGGTTTCAGGATTAAACAAAACACTGGCGCAAAATATCATTGATTATCGCGATGAGCACGGCCAATTTAACAACCGTACAGCGCTGAAAAAAGTCGCTCGCCTTGGGCCTAAAGCTTTTGAACAATGCGCAGGTTTTTTACGTATTCGCGAAGGTGAAAACCTACTAGATGGCTCTGGCGTTCATCCAGAAAGTTACGTGGTGGTTGAGAAAATGCTCAGCCAACATAAAATGAACATCAGTGACGTCATCGGCAACGAGAGTTTCTTAAAGTCACTAGAGCCTGCACAGTTCAGTGATGATACTTTTGGTATTCCTACCGTGACCGATATTATCAGCGAGCTAAGTAAACCCGGAAGAGACCCAAGGCCACAGTTCAAAACAGCCTCTTTCAAAGACGGCGTTGAATCGATAAAAGACTTAGAACCCGGCATGATGCTCGAAGGGGTGGTATCCAACGTAGCAAATTTTGGTGCTTTTGTTGATATTGGTGTCCATCAAGATGGTTTGGTTCATATCTCTTCACTGACTGAAAAGTTTGTCTCAGACCCAAGAGAAGTGGTCAAAGCGGGGGATATTGTCAAAGTTAAGGTATTAGAAGTCGATGCACAGCGTAAGCGTATCAACCTAACCATGAAAATGAGCGAGCAACCACCTGCACAAGGCTCGAATAACAACTCAACCAGTGATTCATCTAATAGTAGTGGCAAGGGTGATAACAAACACTCTAATAGGCCTCAAGGAAAGCATCAACACAACGGTAAGAGCCAAGGCAAGCCCAAGGCCAAACAACCTGCGCAAAATGCGGCTATGGGTAACGCTTTTGCCGATGCCTTTGCCAAGATGAAAAAATAATACTAGTGAGATTGAATAGCGAGTCTTATATTTGTCACTAATAAAACCCGTTATTGAATAGATTTGATATAACAAATGCAAAATGGCCCTACGGGGCCATTTTAGTTTGTATTAACGGTAGTATCTTATCTGCGGAAGATCAAAAATAACTTGAGGTCAAAAGTAGCTAGAGGTCAAAAAAGATAAGAGGTGAAAGTTGAAAGGAGGATTATTAACTAAGCAAACGAAGAGAAACCGCCAGAGCGGGGAACGGTAGAGGCAGAATAAAAACTTTGGACTCGTGCAGCTCGGGCAACCACTTCGCTATTACGTTGCTCTGCTGCCAAACGATTAAAATTGATTTGGTCGCGATTTTCACCGCCCGCTAGACCTGAGGTGCCAAAGACTTCACCAACACTTTTCGCCGAACCAATTTGCTGTCCGCCTTGAGCGTTATCTTCGTCATCACCCAATAAACCAAACGGGTCAGCAACTGGGCCTGTTTCGTTAGCACTTTGCGCATTTTTTGCTTTTTCTGCCTTAGCTGCTGTTTCAGCCTCACCAGCCTCAGCTGTTTTCTCTTCCTTAGCTTGTTCTTTAGCTTTTAGGGCCTCATTGGCTTGGTCAATTTCGTCTGCTCTGGCATCGCTGGCGACTTGTGCAGCTTGCGCCGCAACAGCTCTGTCTTGACTAGATGGGCTTGCTGGGGCTAATGCAGCAGAACGAACCTGACGCATCTTATCGATAGTGGCTCTTGGGTCGCCTCCTACTGCCGATGCATCAATAGAAACTTCGCCGCCAACAGCATAATTGTTACCATCAGGGCCACGTTTGAACTCGTAGGTTGGGCTACCAGCATATTGGCCACCAGCAGCGGCATGAGCTTGCTCATGCGCCTTAACTTCGGCATCACGACTTCTTAACTCTTGAACCTGTTGCTGGTCTTGTTGAACTTGTTTAGCTTCAGCGCGTTCAAGTTGCTTATTTGCTTGTTGTTGCTGCTGTTCTTTATTTTGCTCTTCTTTATCTTGACCTTGGTCTTTTTCGCCCTGACCACGCTCACCAATTTTCTGGTGCTCATCGCCTTTGCTTAAATTGACTTCGACACTGTTTTGATTTTGTTGGGGAGATTTAGATTTGTCGTGTTCAGAGGCTACGCCACGCTCTGCAACACCCGCTTCAACGGCCGAAGGTTTGGTAATCACTTCGCGCAGTTGATTATCCCGACGGGCAGACTCGGTCGTCACGTTGACCGTGTTGATTGGGATATTCGTTGGGTATGGCGTAACTATATTCATAAATAATTAAAAAAACTCTAAAGTTTTAAACCCGGATGTCGATAACACTACCAAGCACTTCATCGGCAGTTTCTATCGAACGAACATTGGCTTGGGCATTGCCCAACTCACTGGTTAAATTAACCACCGAACTTGCTAAAGATTGTGGTGGTGGCGCCGGTTGTTCAGCGGCTTGTGCCTGCTGTTCAGATGATGGCTCTGCCAACGTCTGACGGTTAATGTTTTGCGTTTCTTGCGAAATCTGATTTGACGCTTGTTGATACCCTTGTAGGCCCGACGAAAAGCTCGATCCGATGTCCATACATGCCCCCAAAATAAAAGATAATTCAATTAGTCTAATTATTAACCATAAAGACCTAAATTGAAAGATCATTCTTAGCCAAAAAATCTCTCTAATCAGCCTATTTTAGCACCATTGGTTATATTAAAGCCAGTGGCAAATGCAGCTGTTCAAAGCAATTGACAAAATCCTGCTGATGCGAGATAAACGGGGCATGTGAAGCTTTGTCCAACACTCGATATTCAAAATCAGGTAACGCCCCCGCTAACTTGGCAATTGAAGCCTCTGCCACTAGCGTATCACGCTGACCATAAATGCCTTTAATTGGCATTTTCAAGGTGTTAAGCCTCAAGCGTAAATCACTGTTTTCTAAGATTTTCAAACCGCCTATCAACGCTTCAATGTCAGCACAAGGCTGATCAAAGATGATTTGCTTCAATAACTTAGCGTCTTTTCGGGCACTTTCGCTGCCCATCGACTGAATCGCCAAAAACCGTTCTATGGTTTTTTTTGCATTGAGAATCAAACTCTGCGAAAACTGCTGTAATACGTTGGGTTCTATGCCTTTCCAGTCAGGTTGGGTGACAAAACATGGCGATGATGCGATTAGACATAACGAGGCAACTTTTTCAGGAAACTGCAAAGCAATGGTACTCGCAACTAGTCCACCTAAAGACCAACCTGCCACAATACTGTTTTGCGGGCACAGCGGTGCGATAATATCAGCCAGTGCGCTAAGGCTATAATCGCCCAACCTTACCGCATTGTTAAACCCAAAACCGGGCAAGTCAATACAATGCACATCAAAGTTGCGTTCCAACTCAGGCAAAACTTGCGCCCAAACCCCACTATTGACACCCCAACCATGGAGTAAAACCAGTGGATATTTGCCATTATTCGATTGCTTGCTTATCATAAATACATGCGCCGTGAGATAACTGTCAAAAGACGCATTTTAAGGATTTTATGTTAGAAAGGAAACCTTCCAATGCCAGTACGACTCAATCGCTTTATTCCCAATAGATGTGTGCTATGTAGATTAATCACTAACAACAAAATTGCCCTGTGTAACTGTTGTGCCAACGATTTGGAGTATTTTGACTATCGCCAGTTTAACAACCTCTTACTCAGACCAGACATCCGCCAAGGCATCAAACAGCCCCGTTTTGATTCACTAATAAGCCTTGCCCCTTACCAGTGGCCGTTTGACCAATGGATCACCGACCTTAAATTCAAAGAACAACATCAGCTTGGTGAGCTGATGGCTCAACAACTATTCAAATTAGTGCAAAACCTTCTCCAAAATTCTACTGAAAATACACCCGATGCCATTTTGCCTATGCCAATTCACCGCAACCGCCGTTTTATGAGAGGCTATAACCAGTCGAAATTGATTGCACAAGTGCTTGGCACACAACTCCATATCCCACTAGACACGCAATCATTGAACCGGGTGAAATCAACATCTGCTCAGTCAGGATTAAATAAAAAAGACAGGCAATCCAATGTAAAGCAAGCGTTTGAATACACAGGTCCTATTTATAAACATGTCGGTGTAATTGATGATGTGATAACCACGGGTTCGACGCTAAATGAAGTTTGTAAGGTATTGAAAGAAAGGGGGATTGAACGTATTTCAGTGTGGACGATATGTGCCGTGCCATTGCAAAAGAAAGTTAAAGGAATAAAAAATAAGTGAGGTCAATAAAGAACGAATCTGACCATTTCCCTGTCACTGTTAATACAGCCTCACCTATTCCGATTTTTTTATGTGCAACGAGTTATTTGATGCGATACCAAAGATTTGATATCCCAGCAAAATCTCCATTGTCCAAAGGGCATTCGTTGTCTTTCAACACTTCAACACCCGTTAATTGAGTCGCTAACACACTACTTTCACTACTTGCGGCCTTGGCCGAAGCTAATTTTATTATTATGCTGTTTTTATTCTTGCTGCCTTTATCAAATGCCAACGTTGTTGCGTCACACCCGTCCATTGTATGCTCAATTTGCCATTCACTATCAATGGCATCCGCGCAGGTCAAATCGTTATTTTTGATAACAATTTGAATGTCGACATTTCTATCTTCGACAACTTTCCTGAAACTGGTAACCATTTGATACCTCTAAAAAATTAAGAACTTAATATTAGTGTTTTGCCGAAAACTCATTTTTCCAGCGTCTGCCTTTGATGAAGTTAATTCTAGAGTGTCTACGGTAAAAACCTGCTTATATCGGGGAACGATTGCTTACGCTTCGCCTTACGGTAGCGGTTACGATGGGTTACTTATTAGTTAAATCGTTGATAACATTTGGAAATATATTGATACAACTAGCAATAAAAATGACACACTTTCAACCAAAAACCCACGCAGACAAGCTTAGCCTCCGTAGGATTCGGACAATTGTTATTCCGCTTCGGCTTTAACTAAGCCTGAAAAAAACAAACTATTACTCATCAGTCGACTGGTTCCATACCAAAAACCGCGAAAGTTTACATTGTCGGCAACGCCTATCACCAAACCACGGCCCAATGAATGTGCCAACATATACGAACTCTCGGCAATTTTATCGACGTTAGTTTTATCTGCATAACCACTCAGTTGTGGGTATTTACCGTACTTGGCGACCGTCACGAATGATGTTGTGGTTTTTTGCATCACAAAAGTGCTGTTTTTAAATACCGGTAACTGCGACTGTTTATAACCGTACGCCAGCGGGTGAGACAAATCTAAGTCGACTGAGAATATCGCACCAGCGATACGTTTTCGGCCATCCAGCGCATCTTTTTCGCCATAACTCAAAGGGTTGGTTTCTAAACGCTTGCCCATGTCTGACGCTGTGATGTAATTGGTTTTTAGCAATTCTTTTTTCGCCAACCACAAAGCGCCTTTTTTCTGCCCCCAAATAACGCCACCGCTTTTGATCCAGCGCTTAAGCTTAGTGAAAGTGCCCTCAGAAATACTGTCGTAATCACCGTTAGCCAAAATCATATGGGTATAATTAGAAAAGTTGACCCGACTCAGTCGGTCACGTTCGACAATGGTCGGTGCCAGCGCCAACTGTTTATTAAGAAAGTGCCATATTTCACCAACTTCATAAGAAGTGGTGCCTTGACCGCCAACCAATAATACTTTAGGTAAATGGACTGGCAATATCGAACGACTGCCCAAATCTAGGCCGCTTGTGGTCCAACCCGAGCTAATTTGAAAAATTTTGACCCCAGTTTGTTGTTGAGCCTTCTGCAATTTATCGAGCCAGTGACCGCCTTTTTGCAAAATTTTGTTGATGACAATGGTACCCGGAGCAAACTGGTGCTGACCATCTTTTACCTTGGCCGTAAACTCCTTAGTCGCAACGCGAATAGACAGTTTATCGGCAAGTAAAGTGCTCAGCAGCAACGGCGCTTTTGTATCATCCCATTCGAACGCATAAGAATATGCTTTACCCAGTTGTGGCATGCTCTCAGGTGCTGGTTTTTGCCATGGTTGTTCGTTGTATTTCAGTCCCCAACTCGAATTAATTGGCTCAAAGGTAATATTAAAGGCATAAGCCAAATTCCAGCTCGACACATCATAAAAGGTATTGTCGTTGAAGCTTTTGCGCTGCGAAAAAATAGATTTGATTAAACGATACTGTTTCTGAGCCAGTGGCACATAATAACTGTGGTCTTGGTCAAACTGACGACTATTCACTTTGAGATCTTTACTCAGTTGATAAACCTCAATTTGATGGCTTTGCAACAACGTTAATAACTCATGCAAACGACTTTTGTCATGAGCTTCGCTGACAATATAACCTGATATGTCATCTTCATCGGCCAACTTGTCAAAACCAGTGTAAAAGTCACGCTGATGTTCGAGCAACTGCTTACGATTGGCTTTTGCCCCTTCAAGCGTCGATAGTGACGCACTTAATTGATTCGCTATTGCCGTTGGGAAAGTTAATTTGCCATTAACTGTATTTTGCACAAAACCACGAGCACTGGCTTGCTCAAATAAAATCCCTATCCCGCCGTTCACATCTGGGTATGTTGAGCCCTTACCGTAATAAAAGTCATCAAAACTTTCTTCAGTGAAATACATCACACCTTGCTTATCGAACGATTTAACATGATGTGACGCAATTGCACGCGTTAACTCTACATTGCGAGTCGGTGTCCATGGGTTTTTTCGAGAACTGATACCCGGTTGGAAGAAAAAGCTGTTATTTGGCCCCATTTCGTGAAAATCGGTCAGCACATTGGGTTTCCAGTGATGAAACTTAGACACTCGGGCGCGAGATTCAGGATGACGCAGTAACAACCAATCACGGTTTAAGTCAAACCAGTAATGGTTAGTTCGGCCTTGTGGCCAACTTTCGTTATGCTCCACATCACGTGAGTCGGGGTTTGGTATTGAACCTTTGTGCGAATTAACCCAACTGGCAAAACGATTCAAACCATCGGGGTTTAGGCTTGGGTCGAGCAAAATCACCAATTCATTCAAGCTCTTTTCTATTTTTGGCCCCTGTGCAGCGGCCAAATAATAAGCAAACAATAGTGATGCGTTAGTACCACTGGCTTCATTGCCATGCACGCTGTAACCCATCCAGACAATGGCCGGATCATCTGCGCCAACAACGGCAGACTTGTTATCCATTCTGGCAATATGACGCTTTCGAATTTGCTCTACGTTTTTCAACTTGTCAGGATGAGCGATAGTCATCAACAGCAACGGCCTTTGTTCATGGCTGTAACCCATCACTTCAAGGTTTATTCTGTCACTTTTTTCGGCTAGTAACTTCATATAATTAACTAACTGGTCATGCCCAACATGCCAGTCGCCCACTTGGTAACCTAAAAAGGATTCAGGTGTAGGAATATCAGGGTTAAAACTGACTGGCTCAGGAAAAAAATCATCCAGTGATTGGGCGGTAGACGTGATGGTAAACAACAGACATAGTGATGATAAAACAGTAGCAATTAACAAGCGCATGAATTGAAAGTCATAATGTGGGTTTTAATTACTGGCTAAACTATCAAATATTACACATAAAGCCCATAAAAATCGTCAAATTAAGCTGCTCAAGGTCTGGCCCATCAACGTCATTGCAGGTATCATGCCCCAAAGCCGACTATTTTAGTCAAGTACCAGCCGTAGAAACATATAAAGAGTCCGTTATGATCAATATCACCGACGCCGCCCAGGCCCATTTTGCCACTTTGCTGTCACAACAAGCAGACAAAACCAATATCCGCGTATTCGTCGTAAACCCAGGCACTGCACAAGCCGAATGTGGCGTTTCATATTGTCCGGTTGATTCGGTTGAAGACACAGACATCACCTTGAATTTTAACGGTTTTGACGCCGTTATAGATGTTGACAGTGCACCGTTCCTCGAAGAAGCCGATATTGATTTTGTTACCGATAAAATGGGTTCACAGTTAACGCTTAAAGCACCAAACGCAAAAATGAGAAAAGTAAATGATGACGCACCTTTACTTGAACGTCTCAATTACGTAATAGAAACCGACATCAATCCACAACTGGCCAACCACGGCGGTAACTGTTTGGTGACTGAAATCACTGAAGATAAAATTGCTATCGTGCAATTCGGTGGCGGCTGTAATGGTTGTTCAATGATTGATGTGACGCTAAAAGAAGGTATCGAAAAAGAATTACTGGCCAAATTCGAAGACGAAATAAATGGTGTTAGAGACGCCACCGAACATGAAGCTGGTGAGCATTCTTACTATTAGGCTTTAGGTCAAAAGATTTCACACGGAGACGCGGGGACACGGAGGTTCACGGAGGAAAAGTTTAAAAAAAAGATCAAGGGGTGGTTTGCTTAACTGTCTTTAGGCGTTTTCCTTCAGCAACATAACTGTCTTTTAGTCCATTTTGTTTGTTTTTCTTCTTTTATCTTTCTCCGTGAACCTCCGTGCCTCCGCGTCTCCGTGTGAAGCTTTTCGCTCTAGTGGCCGCAGGCCAAAACAAACCACCCGCAGGGTAAATAGAAGATGCTTCGCCAAATAATCTACAAACTAGGCAGCAACAACAAAGGCAATTTACGCTGGTTTCTAATCGGCATGTTGCTTTTTTTTGTGTCTGGAGGTTTTATCGCGTTAGGGTATTACTACCAACACTGGTATCAAATAATTGCAATGGTGATTGCGGTGCCTGCGGTGATTTTGATGGGGTATGGATATTTGGGGATGTTAGCCAACCGCCTCGCACAAGTATGGAAGCGGTTGGAGGATTCACGCGACAAACTAAAAAGCCACGATGAAAACCCTTAAACGCAAGCCTTAGCCTACGATTTCAAGCAATTCTACGTCAAAAATCAATGTAGCAAATGGACCAATCACGCCGCCAGCACCTTGCTCGCCGTATGCCAGATCGTATGGCACGAACAAACGCCATTTTGTACCAGTCGTCATCATTTGCAATGCTTCAGTCCAACCTTTAATCACGCCGCCTACTGGGAATTCAGCTGGCTGACCACGATCGTAAGAGCTGTCAAAAACAGTACCGTCAATTAAAGTGCCGTGGTAGTGAGTGCGAACAGTTGAAGCAGCAGTTGGCTTTTCGCCATCGCCAGTGGTCAATACTTCATATTGTAAACCAGACTCAGTAACAGTCACTTCATCACGCTTGGCGTTGTCAGCCAAGAACGCATCGCCTTCAGCCGACATAGTTTTGGCTTTTTCAGCATTTTTAGCTTGCATTTGCTCGTTAATCGCACTGAAAGCAGCGTTCATGTCAGCATCGCTAACAGGACAAGCAGTACCGTTCAAAGCATCGGTTAAACCGGCAACAACGGCAGAAACTGCCAATCCGTCAAAAGGATTTGCTGCAAGTTGGTCGCCCATTTGACGGCCTACGCCATAACTTGCACGCTCTTCAATAGTGTTATATTCAGACATGTATCTCTCTCATTCCTTTTAGGTAAAGGGTTCAGGTAAAAATTACCGCGATAGTCTAACACATTCATTTTGTTTTGCAGGCGATCTTTTTCTTGCAAAAACCAAAATGCGCGTTAAAATGACGAAACGTCAAATATGACGCTTCGTCATTTTAACAGAGTTGATATATTAGCAAATGAGTTTTTTCTGCAAAAACCAAAGCACCAAAGAATCAAAGTGCATCATTCGCCGGGTTTCAGCCAAGCGACAGCAGGCTATTGCTGATCGCGAAGCAGAGCTTTTGGTTCTTGCTGAACAACTGGTAGGCGAAGAAGGTTTTGCCAATTTCACCATGGATAAACTCACCAACAACTCTAGTTATTCTAAAGGCACCATTTATAACCACTTCAATAGCAAAGAAGATTTGATCTCAGCCCTGTGTATCAAAAGCCTCCAAAAAGAGCTTTGCTTGTTCATGCACGCAGCTACTTTTGAAGGTAACTCACGTGAAAAGTGTCTTGCGGTTTTATACGCCTATCAAAAACATGCATTTGAAAACCCAACCTTATTTATGTGCGTGCTAAGTGCCAAAACACCAGCGGTGATGGAAAAATCCAGCCCCGAGCGCCTTGAAAAGCAAGAAGAATTAACCAAAGAGGTCACCCAGTTTTGCGATGGTTTGTTTAGCGACGCCATCGAAGACGGCTCATTAGTTTTAAGGACGGGAGTAGAACTCAATAGCTTGGTTTTTGCCATATGGGCCATGTCATTTGGCACCAACGCCTTGATGGTGTCGGCGGGCGCAGTTGAAAGCATCAGTAGACTCGACAATCGTTTCGCCCAATTAAACAACATTAATTTGTTGCTTGATGGCATGGGCTGGCACCCTTTATCCGACCAATGTGATTACCGACAGACTTGGGCACGCATTGAAAATCAATTATTTACGAACAACCCGGCAACTTTATAGCAGTAACACTAAATCGTCATAGATCTTAGCTACACTCTAAACTGCCTTTTTTAACCCTTAGTTGACACATAGTCAATTAACCGGAGATGACAATGAAACAAGCATGGCTTACCACAATCATCCATCGCCCCTGGCTTACTTTGCTTTTGGGTATATTAGTTATCTGTGGCACCGGTTTTGGCGCTCAAAACCTCTACTTTAGAGGCGATTACAAAATCTTCTTTGAAGACAACAACCCGCAATTGTTAGCATTTGAGAAAATGCAGGATGTATTCAACAAAACCAGTAGCGCCAGCATTATTGTCGCGCCCAAATCTGGCGATGTATTTGACAAGCAAACCCTGAAGCTTATCCACGACATCACCGAGCAAGCATGGCAAACCCCCTACTCCACCCGAGTCGATTCTTTGTCGAACTACCAGCATACCTGGGCAGAAGACGATGACTTGTTAGTTGAGGCGATGATTTATGACGACACTGAACTGACCGACGAAAAAGTCCAGTCAATCAAATCGGCAGTGATGGGAGAACCCAACCTGGTTAACCGCATGGTGTCAGACAAAGGCCATGTTGCGCTCATTAATATCACCGTACAACTACCCGAAAAAAACCGCACGTTAGAAATAGCCGAGGTCGCCGAACACGTCAGAGCCTTAAGTGCTAAATTCAAAGCAAATGGTGCAAAAGCCGACTTTTATCACGCCGGTATTATAGTGATGAACTACAGCTTTGCCTCAGAGGCGCAAAAAGACGCATCAACACTGGTACCCGCTATGTTTTTTGGCATTCTGATCATGCTCGCCATTTTACTACGCTCAATCGCCAGTACATTGGTGACCATGTTAGTCATCATCACATCGGTGCTCACCACATTAGGTATCGCCGGTTGGGCAGGTTTCTTCCTCAGCACAGCAACAGTTAACGTGCCCACTATTATAATGACACTGGCGGTGGCCGACTGCGTGCATGTAATTGGCTCTATGTTGTTCGCAATGCGACAGGGCAAATCTAAAGAAGAAGCCATTACCGAAAGCATGAATCTAAATCTAATGCCGATTTTCATTACCAGTATTACCACAGCCATTGGTTTTTTGACCATGAACTTCTCAAACGTGCCAATTCTGCGCGACCTAGGTAACCTTACCGCCATAGGCGTAATGGTTGCCTTTGCCTTTTCGGTCACCATACTGCCAGCGATGTTACGTTTGGTGCCAATCAAAGTGACTGCCGAAAAACAAACCTCTGGCCGGATGGAACAGTTTGCCGAGTGGGTTATTGCCAAACACCGAATCTTACTGCCTGTCAGCCTGTTTGCTGTAATAGGCTTAAGTAGTTTTGTGGTGTTCAATCAGGTTAACGACGAAGCTACCAAATACTTCGCAAAAGATACCGAGTTCCGCCAGTCAACTGACTTTATGGCGAAAAACCTCAGCGGCATGGCCAATATGGATTTTGCACTATATACAGGCAAAGAAAGCGGCATTAACGACCCTAAATTCTTAGCGCTGGTCGAAAAGTTCACCCAATGGTTGAACTCTCGGCCTGAAGTCGACCACGTATCGACCATCACCAATACGTTCAAACGACTCAACCAAAATATGCATGGCGACGATCCCATCTGGTACAAGTTACCGGTAGATCAAGAGCTTGCAGCGCAATACTTGCTCATGTACGAAATGTCACTGCCCTATGGCCTAGATTTGAACAACCAAATTGACCTCAATAAATCAACCTTACGTGTGGTTACCACCTTGCGTGATTTAGGCAGTAAAGAATTCACCGCCTTTGAACAAGAAGCCATACAATGGTTTAAAGACAACGCGCCCCATATTGTTATGAACCCTGCCAGTCCATCGTTGATGTTTGCTCACATTGGCGAACAAAATATGCAAAGTATGCTGAAAAGCCTACCAACCGCCCTTATATTGATTTCACTGTTACTGATATTTGCATTGAAATCGCTACGCTTGGGCATTATTTCGCTGGTGCCAAACATTGTGCCCGCCACAATAGGCTTTGGTATTTGGGGATTATACAGCGGCGAAATCAACCTTGGTTTGTCGGTGGTCGCCAGTATGAGCCTTGGTATCATCGTTGACGACACAGTACATTTTCTCAGCAAATACAAACACGCCAGGCAGCTTGGCAAAAACGCCGAAGAAGCGGTTCGTTACTCGTTCCATAGTGTTGGCCGAGCATTATGGATCACCACCTTGGTGCTAACGGTGGGTTTTGCAGTATTGGCCATGTCAAGTTTCAGACTAAACTCAGACATGGGAATGTTAACCGGACTGATATTGGTAGTGGCATTAGCAGTGGACTTTTTGTTCCTGCCAGCCTTTTTAATGGTATTCGACAAAGACAAAGAAGGAACATTGCAAAATGAACAGACTAATGCGCAATAAAAAAAATCTGAGTAAGCTTTCAGTTAGCTCGCTGATGGTGCTAACCACACTGGTTTGCAGCTTATTGTCACCGCTTGCCACCGCACAAACCAGTGCAGAAAAAGGTCTAGCGCAGGCCAAAGAGCGTAAGGCCCGTGATATTGGTTGGGGCGATTCAGTAGCCAAAACCTCGATGATCTTACGCAATAAGCAAGGCGATGCCTCAACACGAAAAATGCGACTCAAATCACTCGAAGTCTTAGATGATGGCGACAAAGGTCTAACGATATTCGACCAGCCACGTGATGTTAAAGGCACAGCGTTTTTGAACTTTTCACATGCCATCAAACCCGACGAACAATGGTTGTACTTGCCGGCACTAAAAAGAGTTAAACGTATTTCATCACGCAACAAGTCAGGGCCTTTTATGGGCAGTGAGTTTTCGTACGAAGATTTAAGCTCGTTTGAAATAGAAAAATACAACTACAACTACCTGCGCGATGAAACCATCAACGGTATGGATTGCTTTGTTGTTGAACAAACGCCTAACGACAAATTCTCGGGTTACACCAAGTTAATGGTGTGGACCGACAAAGAGCATTACCGAGTACAAAAAATAGAATTTTACGACCGTAAAAAGTCGTTACTAAAAACCCTGACCTTTCATGACTACAAACAGTATTTAGACAAATACTGGCGCTCACTAAAACTCAACATGATTAACCACCAAACAGGTAAAAGCACCGACTTTATTACCGACGAACTAGCATTCAAAACAGGTTTAGTAGACAAAGACTTTAACAAAGCCAGTTTGAAGCGTGCCAGATAATCATTGAATCTCGTAGACGGGTGCTTTACGCCCCGTCTACGACAAAACCTATTACCACAGATGTCTAATATCAGGATCATAGAAAACTTGAACAAAATACTCTTAACAGGACTGCTAACCGCTTTACTGCCATTAACCGCAGCAGCAGAGTCAGAATTAACCGGTAAAGTTGTCGCAGAATCGCGATTCTTCCTTCAAGATGCCGCTTACGCCAACCAAACTGATAACCAATTTTCGCTCTCAATGGAAGCTGAATGGTTTAACGACTGGAACGATGGTATGGACAGCCTCACCTTCAAGCCGTTTTTTCGCTACGACAGCGAAGACAGCGAAAGAACCCACGGCGACATTCGCGAACTATTGTGGTTACACGTAGGTGAAGACTGGGAAATTCGTACCGGTATTGGCAAAGTTTACTGGGGCGTCACCGAATCACAACACTTAGTTGATGTTATCAACCAAACCGACAATGTCGAAGCCATCGACGGCGAGCAAAAACTCGGCCAGCCCATGGTGCACCTAAGCTTAATAAAAGAATGGGGTACCATAGATGCCTTTATATTGCCTTGGTTTAGGCAAAGTAATTTCGCCTCGCTCGATGGTCGCTTTCGCCCCGGTTTAGAAGTCAAAGGCGACCAAGCCCTTTTTGAATCAGGCTCAGAAGAAAAACACGTAGACCTTGCCCTGCGCTGGAGTCACACCATAGAAGATTGGGATGTTGGACTGTCATATTTTAAAGGCACCGACCGTAATGCCGGGTTTGTGGGCGGCTTTGACGATGATGTCTATCTAAGACCCTATTATGCCCAAATGGACCAAATTGGCGCAGACATACAAGCCACAATTGAATCTTGGTTATTCAAAGTCGAAGTCATTCACCGTAAAACTGATGCCGACTCGTTCACCGCAATGACCGGCGGTTTCGAATATACTATTGGCGGCGCATTTGATACGGTTTGGGACTTAGGTATACTCGCTGAATACCAATACGACGAGCGTGATGATGTAGTAATAGCCGCTGGTCAAAACGACCTGTTTTTTGGTTCAAGAATCGCTTTTAATGATGAAGACGGCACAGAATTATTATTTGGATTGGTGCAAGATTTAGACAGGTCAAGCAGTCGTAGTGGTTTGTTAGAAGCCAGTAGCCGAATCAACGATAACTGGAAATGGCGAGTTGATGCCTGGTTCTTTCAGTCTGACACCGCTAACGAAGTTACCTATGTTGTACGTAAAGACGACTTTGTTCAATTCAGTTTAGAATATTATTGGTAGTTCTCGGACAAGCACCTAAATACTGAGAAACCTAATTAAGGAAAAATAAAATCCTTTAACCACAGAGGGCACAAAGCGCACAGAGAAAAGCGAAAAAAACAATAGACCCAACAATTGCTTTCGATTTTGCATTTCTCCGTGTCCTCTGCGTTCTCTGTGGTTAAAAAGCTTTTGGCTTTTAATTCGTTCCATAATTAAGTATTTCGATATTCTAGCTCCACCAACATTAACCATTTTAAAAGGCAAAAACATGAGCAAACCCAGCATAATCATTCCATTGCCAAACCACGACTTTGATCCAACCGAAGTCGCAGTGCCATGGCAGATTTTGACCCAACAAGGATTTAATGTTGAGTTTGCTACCGTTGAGGGAGATAAACCCTGTGCCGACCCGTTAATGATATCAGGCGAAGAACTCGACCCATGGGGATGTATCCCTGTACTAAAAAAAATTCGCGTAATAGGCCTAACACTCAGAGCCGACACTCCGGCACGTAAAGCCTATGCGGCACTTGAACAAGACCACAACTTTACCCACCCCAAAACCTTTGCCGATTTAAAAGTAAGCGATTATGCCGGATTGTTGCTGCCAGGGGGACATGCACCAAGAATGGTCCCCTACCTCGAAAACAAACAGCTCCAACAATTTGTCGCCGAGTTTTTTGAAACACTAGACGACAAGGGTCAACACAAACCCATCGCCGCCGTTTGCCATGGCGTATTATTGGCGGCCCGTTCAATATCGCCCACCACCAACAAGTCGGTATTGTATGGCAAAAAAACCACTGCATTGACTTGGAAATTAGAAAGCACCGCCTGGTTTTTATCAAAGTTTTTAGCGCGTTTTTGGGATCCACATTACTACCGAACCTACCGCGAAGAAAAAGGCGAAAAACTTGGCCATTGGAGCGTCGAAAAAGAGGTCACACGTGCGCTCGAATCAGAAGCTGACTTTATTGACGTGCCCAAAGGCACTGCCAATTTCTTAACAAAAACCTCAGGCCTTGCCCGAGACAGGTTACACAACGATAAACCAGCATGGGTGGTACAAGACGGTAATTACCTTTCCGCCCGCTGGCCCGGCGATGCTCATACATTAGGGCTGAAGTTTGTTCAGCTATTAAAAAACTGAATCAAGGGGTCAGAGATCTTGAAAAAGTTATTACCGCACTAAAATCAACTAGTTATAATCAAGGGGCCAGAGAGCTATAGAACTGTAGCCAATTAAGACTGCGCCTCAACAACAAATATTTCGCAAAGCCAAAATTAACCCGACACCCCCAACGTAGCAATTTACTACATCATTTTTGAGTTGTTTTGCTTTACATTCCTGTCTGACTCTGGCCCTTTGATTTTAACCTACTGATTATATTGCTATTATTGTACTTTCAATGTCTCTGACCCCTTGATTCCTGTTATTTTCTCATTATTTGCCGTACCATTAGCAACCAATAGTAACTTTCACTGTGGTGCCTCGCTCAATGCCTTTAGCGATTGAACAACCCTTCAAAGTTGGACAATGGACCGTCGACCCCGAGCGTCATCTATTGCTCGATGACAACAACAATCAATCCCCAAACGATATTGCGCCGAGCTTAATGAGTCTATTGTGCTATTTGGCCAGTAATCATGGCAAAGTAGTCAGTCGTGACGAATTAATCACTCACGTTTGGCAGGGTAATGTTGTCTCAGATGAATCAGTCAGCCGCAGCATCGCCTTTTTGCGTAAATCACTAGGTGATTCGGCCAAATCACCTCGCTACATCAAAACAATTTCAAAACAGGGCTACCAGTTTTTACTCGCTCCACAAAGTGTTGATGCACAAGTGCCCAGCGAAGTAACATCTCAGCTCAGCCCTCAATCCAGCTCTAAAGCCAAACACAGCAGCAACTTCATTGGTCTTGCCGGTATACTCGCCATCAGCATGGTCGTCATACTTGCCGCTTATTTAATTTGGCCAAACAACCAACCGATTAACAATGCCCCGAATTTTAGCAAAATGCACAAGTTGCCTTTGTCATCACACCAAAAAATCAACCGCCATCCACGATTCTCGCCCGATGGTCGCTTTGTGATCAGTACTCAGTTCAGCGACGAGAAAAAATCACTGGTGCTGCGAGATTTGTCCAATAACAGTGAGCGAGTTTTGTTCAGCGCCGAGCAAGACAGCTTTCTAAACCCCACCTTTTCTCCTGACTCAGAAGAAATCGTTTATGCCAGAGTCAATCGTACCAAACAAGAAGTCAGCTGCGCCTTGATGATTTATACCTTTAAAACCAATCAAAATCGCGCTATCAAAGACTGCGAAGCACTGTTCAATACTAACCTGTCATTTACCTTTGACAGCAAAAAGCTTATCGCCACCGAACTCAAAGCCGACCGGTCTACTGCTGGACTAGTTGAAATTGATATCAAAAGTGGTCAAAGTATCCCTTTGCTTTTTCCTGAAGAAAATAATACAGGCTACCTTTTTCCACGCTTGTCTCCCAGCAACCAACAAATCTTATCGGTGGCATTTAATGGCCGAACCAAGGTCGCCAACATTGCCCTGTTTAATCTTTCGAGCAAAAAAGTACAACTCCTGGCCCGTCAATTTACCCGGGTGCAGCAAGTAGTATGGGGAAAAAACGATAATGAAATTTACTTTTCTGACACCAACAATACCGGCTCGGGTATCTGGCATATGGACTTACTCACACAAGAAACCACTTTTGTTTACAATGGAGATGTCCGTGATTTTGATGTTGACCCAAATACCCTGCGATTCGTTGCCAATATCAATATGAAGGACCTTAATATTCATGTTGCCCACCTCACTGAAGATGGTCAGATTGAACACCAGACATTGCTCGACAGCACAGCTAATGAACGGCGTCTGTCATTAAGTCATGACGGAAACCGACTTGCCTATGTCGCCAATCATAATAATCACAGCAACTTATGGGTAAAAGACTTAATATCAAATGAAAATCGACAATTTACCCACTTTAAATCAGGCATCATTACCAGCGCTAATTGGTCTAAAGACGACCAAAAACTTGCACTAACCCGAACCCACAAAGGTCACAGTCAACTTTATGTGATAGACGCGCAAAACCCCGATACCTCATATAACAAAATTGAACATATTGTCTTTGCCGACTGGCACGACAATTCATCACAATTAACAGTGGTTTACGACGAAGCCGACACCCCTGGCGTTTACTTGCTCGATTTACCAGAGCAAACACAAATAAAACTGCTTGACGAGTCTGTTTATAGTATCGCCACGTTGGAGCCGAACCGATATATCGTTCAAGTCATACGATACGGAAAAGTCTTTCAAGTTCAAATAGAACAAAACAAGCCAGATTGGCAACCACTACCCGGTGCCAGCAGTATCAGCGATTGGCGCTTAAGGGACAGTCACATCACTTTGGTCAACTTCAACGAACACTCTCGTTTTGAATGGTCGGTCATGACATTACCCACCATGCAACTAAACCACAATTTGATAACGCTGGTAGACCAAGCTTTTTATGACTCATTTATACTCGACAACAAAAACCAACGGTTTTTTTACGATAAAAACGACAGCAAACGCATGGACTTATTTTTGATTGAACCTCTAAAAAACAATCCCGCGCCTAAGCCTTAATCACGCAATCTTAGTAAATTGGTTAGCTATGCGTAAATAGACAACAAAAAACGATAGTTTGCTCAAATCATTCTTTTTGCTAAACACATAAAACCAATTAAAGGTAATTTAATAACTTCAATAAAATCAACACCATGTGAACTTCGTAACCGACTGATCCGAATTTCCTCCGAAAAATCTCCAATTAAGATCCCAATTGTTCCTCGTTTTGCCATGTTTTAGAACCTTCATCTGGGCATCATGGCTACATCTTCAAACGGCATGCAACACACAATAAATGCTTAGTCGTTTGAAGCAACTCCAACACACTCTTAATAAAGAAAAGGAAACAACGATGAACAGTAAAATGATAACAGGTTTGGTATTGGCAGCATTGGCTTTAACAGCAAACAACGCAGCAGCAGAGCAAGAAATATACTTTGCACAGGAAGCGACTTTAACCTGTTCTACATCTGCAATTTGTGGCGACTACTCGGCGATGCACCCACTCACAGTAAAGGCCGAAGGTGATGAAAGACGGCTATATTGGCACAACAATTCACCATCGGGTATCGATGCCGGCATTAACAAAGCGCATACAATTGGCGGTGCGTGTCAGGCAGGCTCGCCACGCAGCCACCTGACAACTGAATGGGAATTATTTGATGGTGGAAAGCCTAGCAAAGCAACTGTAACTCACTGCGATGGTGTAACCCAGTCGGAGTACACCATTACCGTCAATCATGAAACCTTTCGAGACCTTGTCATTGACAACTACATCGATGAAGGACAGTGCATAAACCCACGTTCAGGCTCTGACTGGGATGAAAATTGTAACCGTAGATTCTAATATCCTTACGACTATACATACCGATAAACGCCCGATTTAACAGGGCGTTCACTGACCTTAATTTTAAGGCGCTAGCTGTTAAGCTCGCGCCTTTATTGCAGGGTAAGAAAAGCTCAAATCAACTTGGTCTCAACCACCAGCTTGCTATGTAAAGTCTTGTGAACAGGGCATTTGTCTGCAATCTCTAACATTCGTTGGCGCTGCGCGTCAGTTAAATCACCAACCAAGGTGACCTTTCGATCAATCACTTCAATACTCGGGTTTTCGTCATCACATTGTTTGCAATCGGCCCCATGGCTGCGGCTATGGCTCAACTCAACTGTTACTTGCTCTAGAGGTAACTTTTTACGCTGCGCGTACATCCGCAAGGTCATCGAAGTACACGCCCCCAAACCGGCCAGTAAATGCTCATAAGGGTCTGGGCCCAGGTTATCACCGCCAACCTTAACAGGTTCGTCGGCAATCCATTGGTGTGAATCACTATACACATTTTGCGTAAACACCTGATTGCGTTCACTGACAATCACATGGCCACCAGTAACGTTCGACTCAACCTGCTCGGCATTGGCCAAAGTATTTGGTAAATATCGCCCAGCCCACGCGGCAATTGTTGCAGCGACATATTGCGAATCGGCTTTATTGGTGAGCAGATGATCGGCTTGGTCAAGGCTAACAAAGCTTTTGGGATGTTTGGCGGCTACATAAATTTTCTCGGCTTGATTGATAGACACAGTAGCATCGAGCGGTGAATGGAACACCAAAAGAGCTTTTTTCATCGCGCCAATGTAGCTGGTATCGTTATCACGCAAGTCATCAACAAATTGCTTTTTGATGGTAAATGGACGCCCCGCCAAACTCACCTTCGCCTCGCCTTCTGATTCAATAGTTGCCAAATCCATAGAGAAGTTTTTTGTGACATGTTCAGGGTCAGCCGGTGCACCTATGGTTACAATGCCTAGGCTTTCAGGAATTTTTGCTGCGGCTTTAAGCACTGCCGCACCACCAAGGCTGTGGCCAATCAACAAGCTTGGCGCACGATAATTAGCTCGCAAGTAATCAGCTGCCGCGACCAAATCACCAACATTCGAAGAAAAATTGGTATTAGCAAAATCACCATCGCTATTACCAAGGCCGGTAAAGTCAAAACGCAGTACCGCGTAACCATGGGTAACTAATGCACGAGAAATTCTTGATGCTGCCGCAACATCTTTACCACAGGTAAAACAGTGAGCGAATAAGACAAAAGCACGGGGGTCTTGTGATGGGCTTTCGAGCAAGCCACTTAATTGATGGGGTTGCTCTTCACCCGATGGGTTATAAGCAGGAAAATTAACTTTGGTTCGTTTACTCATGAGGGTTCATTTGTTGGTTTAAGAATGCCGTGCGTATGAGTCTAACAAAGCATACTAATTACACCAGTTGGGTTACTTTTGTAACGGCAACTCTAACCAAAAAGTACATCCTTCACCTAGGTGACTGCTCACACCAATTGTGCCGTCCATTACTTCCATCAAATGTTTGCTGATTGATAAACCAATACCAGTGCCTTCAACCGTGTTAAGCGCGTTTAGCCGTTCAAAGGGGGTGAACAGTTTAGCCAGTTCAATTTCAGTAAACCCTGAACCAGTATCACTTATGCATATTCGTACTGTATTGGTTTCACGAACCTCCCCTTTAATAGTGATGTTGCCTTGTTCACTGTTGTATTTAATTGCATTGGTCAGTAGGTTCAACAACACCTGCTTAAGTTTCATTTCATCTGCCAAAACGGCTAACCCCATAGTGCTGAGCTGGTCATCAAGTGTCACCTTGGCTTGTGTTCTTTGCCGTTCTATCAAGAACAAACAAGAGTCTATTAATCTATCAAGTTTTACCGGCCCAATTTCAACCGACAAGTTTCCTGACTCGATTCTGGCCATGTCTAATAATTCTTCAATTAGACTCAGTAAAAACTCGCCAGCCGTGATGATTTGATTGAGATTTTCATTTTGCTGCTCATCAAGGTTTGTGCTTTGCAACAACAGTATCTGAGCAAAACCAAGAACCGCATTTAACGGCGTGCGTAACTCATGACTCATGCGTGACAAAAACTCAGACTTAGCCCGGCTTGAATCCTCTGCCTCCAGCTTGGCAGCAATCAACAATGCTTCGGCAAGTTTGGCTTGTGAAATATCTCTGATAATAGACTGTACGACCTTTTGTCCCATCAGTACCATAGGAGTGAGTGTCACTTGAGCCACAAAACTTTCGCCGCAAACACGCTGATGTGTCCATTGGCAATGATTCTTACCTCCTGCTCTAGCTTCATCAAGAATATCGTTGGCCGCATTAAACGAATCCTTGCCGTCTGGCTGGTATTTAGGTGAAAAATCGGCGGGATGAAGACCCAAAATATCGTTTTTTTCTTTGTAACCAAACAGCCTTAATGCCGCGATATTACTGTCAATAACCCCTGCCTCACCCATCGTCATCATTGCCTCATCAGACAATTCAAACAATGCCCTAAAACTGGCTTCACTGTCTTTGAGCTCTTTTTGAGACTCTAATTTTTGAGTCACATCTTGCACCAATGACGCTACGCCAATAACCATTCCCTCATCATTTACTAGCGGCGTGTTATACCATTCGCAAGTAATAGAATGACCAAACTTAGTGATGTTGTTATTGGTTGAGCGATAGCCGTCTTTGGTATTAGCGACTTTGTCCCAAACCTCTTTAACTTGTGCTCTAATCTCTTGCGCAATGATCAGTTCATCAACACGCTTGCCCATCGCCTCTTTTTCGCTAAAACCAAAAATTAACTCAGCTGCCGGGTTCCACTGGGTCACTAGCACATTATTATCGCACTCAATCAACCCTAGTGGCGTGTTTTGCACATGCAACGCCAACTTTTGTCGCGACAGGTTCAACTGGTTTTCTCGCCGTTTTGACTCAATATGAAGACCGATATTTTGTTCAACGCTTTGAGTGGTTTGCGTCGCACTGTATAAAAACATGATTAAATAAAACATCAACATAATACCCATCACAACGCTCAGTTCATCTTCATTGATAAAAAAGCGGGCGACTAAAGGTACCAAAGAAAGTAATAAGAATAGATATGAGGCCTTGCGATCATACGCCAAACTGCTGAGCGACCCAGCTGCCATACCACCAACAGCAAAGGCTAAAAAAACCTGACGGGTAATATCATTAGCCGGAAATAACCAGATTGAAACCCCTGCCCACAGCGCAGCCCCAGCCAAAGTGCCTATAATGAATTTTTTGTACCATGGCTCGGCCTCATTTTCGGCGGGTTGAGCTTTATAATAAAATCGGGCGAGTTGCCAGCGACTAGCACAGATAAGAATCAAAACTGCATACCAAACCAACAATTTAATATGACTTTGAGCTGGCCATAAAACGCCAACCAGTAAAATACCAATGATTAAAGTGGCAAACATCGCCCGGTTGACCGATTGATACAATAATGCGGTTTGCTGTGCCAGCACATTATGACTATTCAATTGTGTTTTTGGTGGCAATCGGTCTTTAATGACAAGGTCCTTTAAGTACTGTTTTGGGCTTAATTAGGGATGGAATTATAGAACATTTTATCCATAAGAGTTTAGCTAAAAACCTCGGCTTTACCAATGCACCGGACGATAGCCAATAATTGCGATAACTCAATTCCCTGCAATACTTATAAGAAACAACCCTGTGTTAAAGTGATTTCATGAGCGTTAGTATTAAAAGTGCCTTTGTTGCAATAATCTTGCTCTATCAAATGCCGGTTTTTGCACAAAACAATAAAGATCAACAACCCATCCGGGTGATCATCAACGACTGGACCAGTCAAATTATTCTAGCCAAAGTCACGGGGAAAATTTTCACCAGTATGGGTTACGTCGTTGAATATCCTTTTTCGACCACCAATCAACAATGGGGTGCATTGAAACACGGTATAGACCATGTTCAGGTTGAAGTTTGGCAAGGCACTATGTCTGAGATGTTCGAGCGAATGGTGGCTTCAAAATTAGTCGTCGATGCGGGCACTCATGATGCCAAAACACGCGAAGACTGGTGGTATCCACTTTACGTAGAAGATTTTTGTCCTGGATTACCCGACTGGCGAGCCTTAAAAAACTGTGCAAGTGTATTTTCGACAGACAAAGGCGGCGATTCAGGGCGCTACATCGCCGGACCTTGGGAAAAGCCAGAAGCGGCTCGAATAAGAGCCTTAGGACTCAATTTCAAGGTAGACGCGGTACCAACAGCGCAAGACCTCTGGGTAGCCTTAGAAAATGCCAAGAAGAAAAACCAACCCATAGTATTATTCAACTGGACGCCCAATTGGGTTGAAGCCGTTTATGAAGGCAAATTTATTGAGTTCCCCGACTATGACCCACAGTGCGAAACTAATCCTGAATGGGGCGTCAATCCTCGCTTCCATCAAGATTGCGGCAACCCTAAAAATGGCTGGTTAAAAAAAGCCGCTTGGGCGGGTATGGAAAAAAAATGGCCATGTGCATTTAAAACCCTGCAAAAAATCAATTTCAGTAGTAAGATTATTTCAACTGTTGCGGCTTGGGTTGATTTTGAAAAGATGAGTTATCAAGATGCGACCGACCGCTGGCTTGCAGAAAACCCGAAGATCTGGCAAAGCTGGATCCCCCAATCCTGTAAACCTGGATAGCAGTTTAACACATGGAAACCGCTCACTTTTTACAAAAAGATTCAATCGCCACACAGCTGATTAAAATTGTGTTTGCGCTATATTGCGTGGTCGCAATTTTTATCACCACCACGCAAATTCTGTTGGAATATAATCACACCAAAACACAAATTCACAATGAACTGGGCATCAATGAAAAGATATTCGAACCGGTATTGGCGGTCGGATTATGGAACCTTGATGAAGAACAGATTCAATCAACCCTTCAGGGCATGTTGGCTATCCCTATTGTCACCGGAATTAAAATTGAACAAGATGGCCAGCAGCTTAAAGCAATGGGTGTAATAAAAGAACAAAATAGTGCCATTCGTCATTACAATAATTTAGGCGAACCTGTCGATGTTGACTTATCTAATGTTTCTGAGATTTTCTCTTATAGTTTTGCCATTAACTACACATTTCGCTCCCAGGCACGCGAAGTAGGCGTTGCCACTGTGTATTCAGATTCGTCGGCCGTTTTAGAACGAGTAGAAATGGGTGTAATGTTGCTGATCATCAATTCGATAGTCAAAACGATTGCCTTGTGGGTTTTATTTTTTTATGTTGGCAGACGCATTTTATTACGCCCATTAAACAAACTTATCGATGCCATTCAATCAGTCGACTTTAACACCCTTGGCAAATTCGACATCAAACTAAAATCAAAGCGAAAAAACGAATTAACCGTACTCCAAGATTCTTTTTCATCAATGCTCAATCAGTTAGCAGATGCCAGAAACAAAATCGTCAACCTAAACAACAACCTCGAATACACAGTAGAAAAACGCACCCTAGATTTAAAAATGGCCAAAGAAGAAGCTGAACTTGCCAACCGTTCAAAATCTATATTTCTGTCAAGAATAAACCACGAGTTACGCACGCCACTTAATGCCATTTTAGGCTGTTCACAGATACTGCATCAACAACTCAACGGGCCTCAATATGAAGCGCAAAGGCAAATGGTCGACCATACCGTTCAGGCCGGAGAACACCTGTTAATGTTGTTTGAAGACATTATGACAATTGTGGTCATGAACGGCAGCGATGTCACCATCGAATTAGAAACCTTCGACTTGAATAAAGTCATCAACGCCAGTACCACTATGGTTCATACCTTGGCTATCGAAAAGAATATCACCATTGATACAAGCTCAGTTCCTTTGAGTGTTTACGCCAACGCCAATCGATTAAGGCAGGTGTTAATCAACCTGCTAAGCAATGCCATCAAATACAATCACACCGACGGTAACGTTACCATCACAACCGGTATATTCGAGAAAAATAGAGTGATGATCACGGTCAAAGACACAGGGGTTGGCATTGCTGGTAAAGATACAGGCAAAATATTCGAGCCGTTACATCGGTTATCTTTCGCACAAGATAATAGCATTGAAGGAACAGGCCTAGGCCTGTCTATCGTCAGAAGTTTGATCTTTAAAATGAACGGCACCATCAACGTCGACAGCAAACTCGGTATTGGCAGTGAATTCATTATTACGTTGCCGATGAGCAAAGAGTAACTCTACAACGCCTATAGCATGCCTATAACATCGCCTATAAACAACGCTCGCCTGTTTGCAGTCTTAATCAATTCCCTCTATAGTGCTTGGCGGCTATTAGCATGTGCACAGCCAATCTAAACGAGACCAACAAATGACACGATTATTCATCACCTGCGCACTTTTCTTTTTGACGAGTACCACAGCAACAAGTGCGCAAGCCCCATTAGTTTCAATCCCGACTCATGATGCTTTTTTTGAACACATCAGCCTGTTTTGTGGCAAAGCCTTTGCAGGAAAAATCAGCGTTGATAATGCGCCAGGTGATGGCTGGAAAAACAAAAAGCTAATCATGCATGTCAGAAAGTGTGCGCCAAACCAATTGCAAATTCCCTTTCATGTTGGCGATGATGCCTCTAGAACTTGGATCATCACCAAAACCGGCTCAGGCCTTTCTTTAAAGCATGATCACCGCCACAAAGATGGCACCAATGCCGAGTCAACCATGTATGGCGGTCATACACTCGACGCTGGTTGGGCACAAGTTCAATCGTTCCCGGCCGATCAGTACTCTAAAGAACTATTTGTCAAACAGGGTATACCACAGTCGATGGGCAACACATGGCAAATGTTTATCTACCCCAAAATCTTCAGCTACCGTATGACCCGTGAAGGGAGAGAGTTTCGCGTAGACTTTGATTTGACCCAACCAATAACCCCGCCCTTCGCGCCATGGGGTTATAAGGACTAGAAAAGCCGCCCATGTCGTATTCAACACCCAAGCATTTTCACCAATTTGAATTAGAGATCAAAAAAAGTCGCTTTATTGCGTGGGCTGATGAAGTAACCGACCGTCAACAAGCCATGAAATTTTTACAAAAGGCCAAAGATGAATACCCCGATGCCCGTCACCATTGCTGGGCATATAAAATCGGCAACCCCAAATCACCGACCAATGCCGCCATGTCGGATGACGGCGAACCCTCAGGCACCGCCGGTAAACCGATATTAAACGTGCTACAACACAAAGATGTTGGCGATGTTATGGTGATTGTCATTCGTTATTTTGGCGGTATAAAATTGGGCGCAGGCGGACTAGTCAGAGCTTACAGCGGCGCCACTGAAAAAGTCATGAGCGAATTATCCATTCAAACCCACATTAGCGAGATAGAGAAAACCATTCATGTCGCTTTTGCCAAAGAACAATTAGTGAGGCATTGGTTAAGCCAAAACAGCGGCCGAGTAGTTGAGGTTAATTATGGCTATGATGTTGAGATGACAGTGGCGGTTGAAGAGTCTTATTCGGGGTTGTTGATGCCATTTTTAGCCGGGTTGTAGAACAACAGAGCTCCATCGTTTTCACTTTTCACAATACTTTAAAGACTCGTATATACGCTTTATGCGAAATAACAAACGCTGATGGGCCTCGTAAGACTTAATCTATATTTGCAACAAACCCAAAAGTCATGTCATTTTTTAGGGTTTAACCCAAAAAAGTCATGTCATTTTTTAGGGTTTAACCCGAAAAAGTCATGTCATTTTTTAGGATTTAATCCCAAAAAGTCATGTCATTTTTTAGGGTTTAAGTTAAAAAAGTCATGTCGTTTTTTAGTTTTTTGATTGATATGACACCGAACAAACCCTACACTTAACACATCATTACTCACTGGTTTGTCAGCTTCCGCGATGTATAGAACCATACTAACGCAACTACTCCAATGGAAAAACCAACCCTCCACCGACAGAATGCCGATGTTGCTTGATGGTGCCCGTCAAGTAGGCAAATCATATTTGCTTGAGCATTTATTCGGTGGTACTCACTTTAAACAAGTGGTCAAACTCGATTTTCTGGCAGAGCCTGAGCTGGCTCAATGGTTTGCAGGTTCGAAAAAACCTCAGACCATTCTAGACAAAATGCAATTAACGCTTGGTATTGATTTTAATCCAAAAACCGACCTACTTTTGCTTGATGAAATTGGTGAGTGTCAAAATGCCATCGACAGTCTTAAATTTTTTCAAGAACTTAGGCCTGATATCTACGTGTGCGCATCGGGGTCTAATATTGGTCTACTTGGGCGTTATCCGGTTGGCAAAATACAAGAATACCGTTTATATCCTATGAGCTTTGCGGAGTTTGTGATTGCTCATGGCAATTCTCACCTCACCAAAGCCTTTGAAGCATGTGTTCGAAACGACGTGGTACACAGTAAGCTGTGGCAGCTATTGCTTGATTATTATTTTGTCGGCGGAATGCCCAAAGCAGTTGATACTTGGGTCAAAGGAGACAAATCAAAAATAAATGCGCTAACCACCAAGGTGCGCCGCGTACATAGAGACCTAATTAACGGTTACATCCGAGATTTCGGCAAATTCGCCACCAGTAAAACCGCCGCAATGCAGATAGAACAAGTATTCACAAACATACCTCTTCAACTGACTAAAGAAATAGAAGGCTCAGTCAGCCGTTATCAATTTCGTCATGTTATCCCCAAAAAAAATGGCTACCAAGACTTACAGGGGCCAATCGAGTTTTTAATCAAAGCGAGATTAGCTTCCAAAAACTTTACCATTGAAGGCAAACCACACAACCCACTAAGTACGCTGGCTTCGCCAAATCGCTTTAAACTGTTTTTTCATGACATTGGCTTACTACACTATATGCTTGAAGTCAGTTATCGTGAAATAAAACTTCAAGACTTTGATTTTAAAGGTTATATGGCAGAAAACTTTGTCCAGAACGAAGTCTTAACACTAGGCCAAACTCACACCTATTCGTGGAAAAGCGGCCGTATGGCAGAACTCGAATTTTTGCTTAAACGCTACGATGGCAAAATCATTCCAATTGAAGTAAAAAGCGGCAAGCGCACTCAAGCCAAGAGCCTCAAAGGATATATCGAAAAATATCAACCCATCTGTGCTTACAAATTCACAGCTAAAGTTGGCGGGTTTAGAGAAGAGTTATTACAGACGTTGCCACTTTACTACGCGCGGCAATATATAGAAGAGTTATTGGCTGATCAAGCAAACTGATGCAGTTGGATAACCGGCGCCTTGTTTGCCTCTAGTTCAGCCAGTCGTTCAAAGTATGAACCTTGGCCGATAAAGACTTCACGCGATTGCGCCAACTGTTGCAGCGCTTCGTTATCGATGCCTTCAAGTATCACCTTGAAATTAAATGACAAACTCAGCGTCATCAGAGTGTCGAGTAAAGTATTGTTCTTTGCATTTTTAAGCAAGCTACGGGTAAAATCTCGGTCGGTTTTAACATAATCGATGGTATTTTGAGTAAGTAAACCCAGCGATGATACCCCGCTACCAAAACCTTGAATAGCCACACTAACACCGGTGTTTTTGATTCGCTTTAACGCGCTCAATTGAACATCTTGGAGCTTCAGTAAATTGTGCTCACTAAACTCAAAGCACAATTTATGGCGCTCAATGTCTGATTGTTTAACAATATCCAGCAGTTGATTAAGCGACTTACTTTGGCTTAAGTGGGTGGCCGACACATTCACACTAACCAAACCCGCATCAAACAGCTTGCCACCACTTTGCATTTGTTTGCAAACTTCTGTCAAAATTTGCTCATCGATGGTGGAAATTAAACCGTTCGACTCTGCCAACTCAGCAAAGTAGTCTTGTTCTACATCACCCAAATCTGGGTGATGCCAGCAGGTTTCAACCTCAAAGCCTAGTAACTCACCAGTATGTACATTGTGTAGCGCAATATACTGCGGAAATAACAAATGTTCTTTAACCGCTTGGTGCAGCGCCTGATCGATATTCAAATCGTCCATTAATTGCTGGTGCATAGTTTCATCAAACACAATGAATCGACCCCGGCCCATGTTTTTGGCCTGATACATCGCAGCATCAGCATCACGTAACAATTCGTCGGCGCTTTGGTATGCCTGCGTACATTCAGCAATGCCGATGCTGGCACCAGAATAAACTTCTTGTTCATTGATATAAAACGGCGAACCGACAGCACTGATGATGCGCTGAGCAATCTCTTCGGCATCATCGATGCTTTGAATCATATCCAACAAAATAACAAATTCGTCGCCACCCAAGCGGGCCAAAATATCGTTATCGCGAATACACCCAGCAATGCGAAGGCTCACCTCAATCAAAAACAGGTCACCAACATGGTGGCCCATGGTGTCGTTAATGATCTTAAAGCGGTCGAGATCAATAAACAGTGCACCAAAGTTATGCGCTTTATGACGTTTTTTATGAATGATTGCCTGCTCTAAGCGTTGCAGCAACATTTTGCGGTTTGGCAAACCGGTTAGGGCATCGTGGTTGGCTTCAAAGTAGAGCTTTTTCTCGGCTTTTTTACGCTCTTCAACCTGTAACTTAAGAAATAAATTGGTTTGTCTAAGCTCTTGGGTGCGGGTCAGAATTTTGTCTTCGAGTTCATCGTAAGAGCGGTGTAATTGATCGGCGGCCAATTTTCGGTGAATCGCCACAGCCAAATGATGCGAAACAAAACACAACACCTCAAGCTCTTTTGCGCTGTATTGATGCGCATCTTCATAAACCTGAGTCGTGATCACCCCAATGACTTTGTCATTGATGATCAGCGGTGCGCCCAGCCACGATGTCGCGGCATCGGCAAAACCCGTCTGATCTTTATGACGACGAAAAACCACACCTTGTTTAACCAATTCATGGGCTTGCTCGCGGTTAATTAAACACGCTTCGCCTTTATTAATAACATACTCAGTAAAACCACGGCCTAGTTTGCGTTGTTTCGATTTAGTCTTTTTTGCATCGGCATAAAACGGAAAACTCAGCTCTTTTCCATCTACCGACAGCAAGGCGATATAACAGTTTTCGGCATAAATCAGGGTTTTAAGCACTTCGTGAATAGATTGGTAAAAGTCATCCATCAACACCGCAGTGGCGGTGATTTGTGAAATGGTAAACAGTGCACTTTGCAATTCTTCAGCGCGATGTCGCTGGCTGATTTGCAATTGTAAATCTTGGTTAAGCTGGTTTAATTCCCGAGTACGGTCAAAAATATCCTGCTCTAACATATCGCGCTGTTTAACCCTGTCTATCGCCGTCACTAAGTGTAACGAAATAAACTCAAGCAACGCCAAATCTGATTCGCTGTAAAGGGTATTATCGTATGTTTGCGCTACCACTACACCAATCGGTTGGTGTTCTCTAATAAGCGGCACACCCATCCAATGCGAAGCAATAACACCGTGAATAGCCACCAGATCTTGTTGTGCCATTTGCTCTAACTTGGCCTGATCGCACAACAAAGGCTTGCCACTACGATAAACAAAACCCGTGAGACCAGTTTCGAACACTTGGCTATTGAGTTTCTTTACATCAATGGTATCGACCTGATCAGAAAAATAAACCGGAGAATATGAACGTGTTTGTGAGTCGACTAACACCACATAAAAGTTTTCAGCATGCAACAACTGACCAACCACACCGTGCATTGCAGAATAAAACACAGTCATGTCGGTCACCGAGCTTGCCAGCTCAGACAATTGCAACAAAGCACTTTGCACTGACTTGGCGTATTTATAACGCGCCACCAAATCTTCAAGCCGCTGGACTCTATGTTCCAGCCGCTTTGTGGTGTTGGCGGTTATTTGCTCAGTTGCTTGGGTCAAAAAAATACCTGTGTGTCTAAAAACATAAATTTAAAGGATTTAACAGTTAATTTTAACAAGTTACACCAATATGTCTATAAAGTAAGCACATAAATAGGGATATTTTTACAAAAAACGTTACAAAAACAGAAGTTACGCCAAAAAATATAACCTTTCTTGGCGAATTTTACGATTCTGTCAGTTTAATGTTAATTACTTAGTTTTTCGTCTTCGACCATTTTAGGGGTTTCTAGGCTCAAACGGCCCAAAGCTGCAGAGCGATATTCATGCAGTAATATTTCAGAAACCTTGTGCAAATTGGCTCTGCCGCCTTTACGCAAGCAGCCTCGCTTGGCAGCGATGGCCTCGAGCACTTCAATTTCGGTCTCGGGTAATTCTTTCAAACCAAAGCGTTCGAGCAAAATCTCAGGATAGGCATTAAGTAAATAGTCAGCAAAGAACATCGCAACATCTTCATATTCGACCACAGTATCTTTAATAGCACCTGTTACAGCAAGGCGATAACCACATTCCTCAGGCTCAAGTTTGGGCCATAAAAACCCAGGAGTGTCGTGTAATACAATATTATTGGGCAAACGAATACGCTGTTGTGTTTTAGTAACCGCCGGTTCGTTGCCAGTTTTGGCCACCGTACGCCCAACCAAGGTATTGATAAGTGTAGATTTACCAACGTTTGGAATGCCGAGAATTATCGCTCGCAGTGGTGTGGCTTCAAGATTGCGCTCAGGCACCATTTTTTCGCAAATAGATAAAATGCTGCGCACCGTGGCAGGTTGTTTTTGAGTCAGAGCAATAGCAGTCGTGCCCTCTTCGAGCTCTAGCTTATCCATCCACAATTGCGTGGTGGCGGGGTCGGCTAAATCACTTTTATTGAGCACTTTCAAAACAGGTGTGCGACCGCGCAACTGAGGCACCATGGGGTTTTCGCTACTAAAAGGAATACGGGCATCGAGCACTTCAATGATCAAGTCGACTTGATTCATTATTTTGGCGATCTCTTTTTGCGCCTTAAACATGTGGCCTGGGAACCAGTTAATCGCCATAGTAATTTCTCTTTATCAAAAAAGCGCTAGTTTACCGGGTTTGACCGTAGAACGCACATTTATGTGCGCTGTGAAAAATTAGATGTGAACACCATGCCTAGCCCATCACAGCATTATTGATTGCTAATACCCAACAAACTTAAATCGATTCGTGCTTTATTCTGATCATTACGATAATGAGCAATGTCAAAAGGTACGACTGTAAGCTTTAATCGGCTCTCGTCGTCATAATCAAAACTGTGCTTTAGCGGTTCATCAAATTTGTCTGTTTTGGGATAGATCAGCACCAAATCGCCTTCACCATTTAAATACTTATGTCCATAAGCCAACATTTGATAGAAGTCACCCTGAGATAAACCAAACTTGTCTTTGCCCGTTTTTTTATTTTGATCGATTAACTTCCATTTGGTATCTAACACTGTGTTTGTGGCAGTTGCGCCACGAAGGTAAAGGTCTGGTTTTAAAAGAAAATAGTTTTTATCACCGTAGCGAACCAAAGACTTACTTTGAACTTGAGCAGAGAGTTTTAACGGCAGCGGCACTCGCTGTTTCAAATACTTTGCGACAAAGCATTCAAATACCGCTTCCATCGGGAATAATAGCGAATATGCGTTGTGCTTGCCTAACATCGACTGTGGTGAAAAGCCTTCTAATATTAACCTCGCCCAACCCATTGGCGCCTCGTAATGTTGCATGCCGCGTTCTAGCTTTATCCTAGAAAAATCGCATTTGTAATCTTTGCTTAAAGGCACTTCGCCAAAGACAAAAAGTAACGCTTGAATGCGCTTTTTACTTTGATTAGCACTGGTGTAAGAAGATAAAACATCCAGTGCAGAGCGAATTAACCGGTTTTCGGCTCTGTCTGTTAGATAGGCATCATATTCAACGTAGAACTTATGACGATTGATAATATTATATTTTAGTTGCTGGTTAGTGAGTAACTTGCCTTTCAAAAATACGCTGTTGGCTTGTTCTTTAACATAATCGCTTTTAATGCCCTTTTTGACCAAACGATTTACAGCATTCAAAAATTGCGTAACAAAAATTTCCATTAGCGGCATTTTCTGTTTTTTTATACTGGTTGTCTCGGTTTCGATAAAACGAAACTGGCGCAATGACTTTAGCATCATCAATAACGATAACCTGGCTAATTCATCACTTTTACCATCCTCACCCGTTTTAGCAACCTTAGGCAACACCTCAATTTGTGTGCCGTCTGGGCAAAGTATCACGCCGGCATAATTTTGAACTTGCAGCGCCTCCATACCGTGCGCAATTCTTAACCTTAAAAAACGAGATTCGCTATCATCACACAAACAACTCTTTCTTAAATAGTCAAAAGCCGCTTGTGGTAAATGAGTTACTCGGTGGTCTTTCTCTGCCTTTGGGTTTGAACTTATTAATCCATACTCAAACACAGTAATATTGACTATTTTACTCTTTCTTGGTGGGCGGGCCATAAATTCTCAATCACCTAAACGAGATATATCGTACATGCCAATATAGGTCATCGGGTCATCCCATTGTTTTGAATCGTCTTCAATAAGTTGGAATTCACGTGTTTCATCATCAATAACATCTAACGCTTCGATATTGCCAAATAGGCTTTCAAGGTTAACATCTAACTTCTGAATTAACTGCCATTTCTTGGGCTTTTGGTTATCGCCAAGCACTAACTGAATTTTTTGCCAGTCTTCAAAAAAGTACTCACCAAGCAACGGAATAATTTTGTTTTTAAAACAACTCGCAAGCGTCTGTAAGGCCGCTTCGTGATCATCTTCATTTAACTTTTCTATCACAGGCATAAAAAAAGCATGGCCAATGGTATGTTCCCTGTCGTAAAGCGCACTGATTCGTTTATTCAAGGTAACTAAAAGCGTTTGCAAATCAATGGTTGCCTTTTTTCCCATATAAAGCGTAATTTCAATAAATGCTGGCAAACCCTGTGCATTCGTTAATACGGTATGATCAGGCATCAATTCTACAAAATCAAATCGCCTTCTTAGCGCCGTATCCATTAACGCCAACGACCTGTCAGCAGTATTCATAGTGCCGATGATGTAAAGATTGTCAGGTATAGAAAAGATGTCACCTGAATACGGCAATGTAACCGTTAAGGCCTCTAACCGACCCAAGCGTTTAGATGGTTCAATTAAAGTAATTAACTCACCAAAAATCTTTGAAATATTGCCCCGGTTAATTTCATCTATGATTAAAACAAAATTTTGCCGTTCAATAGCAGGCACTTGCTCTAAATTGCTAGACCTTTTTAAATACCGCACTAACGGATGGTAATAAACCCCCAAACCAGAGTTGTATTCCCTTTTACCTTCAAAGATAGCTTGTAAGGTCGCAATGCTTAATGTGTGGTCTAAGCTACCATTTTGCTTTTCAAAAACTATCCGCTTGTCATTAAAACTGAGCACTTTAAAAGAGGTTTTAGACATTTTAACTTCAATAAAGTCGACCTCAGCTAGTGATTCGGTAAAAGCTTGCCAAGCTTTACCAAAGCTATAGGAAGATTTAGCCGCTTTGGTTTTTATATATTTTTCAGCTTGTAGTGCTATGTTTTTGAAAATGCCATCTTCAACATCATACGAAATATTACCGCCATCGCTTGAAGCTTTAAGACCCTCAACAAACTCTTCATACCCAAAACTTTGGTGAAAGGTCACAAACCTTATTCGATTCTGACCAACAAGTTCATCATATCTTGTTTTATAACATTCCCTGCTTTGCTCTGTCTTAGCGAATGTTGGATCAGCTGTATCTACCGCCATTTTTACGGTCGAATAAGTTTTACCGGTTCCTGCCGGACCATATAAAATCCGATTTAACTGACTCGGATCAAAAACCTCAGCGCTACTTGTTTTCTCGTCTGGCGCAGTCACAGGCGCTGTGTCTTGTGGTTCATCACTGTCATTACCCTTTTTCTTTTTTGGTTGAGAGTATTCATAAGCCTGCCATAACAGTATATTTCGGGTATGAGTATCCAATTGGGATGAGAGGTAAGGTGCAGTTTTTGACAACAGTTCTGCATTGTCATCAAACCAAAGGTTGCTGTATTTGGTGTTTAGTTCAAATTGTTCATTTAAAATCTCAAACAGCACTTTTAGATAGCTGTCGCCAACAATACTGGTTAAGGTTTGTGAGTCTGCAAGGGCAAATACCCGCCTAATCACAGCCCACAACATTCGCGTAAAGCCACCTTTGGCTTTCCATTCTTTGTAAATCCGGTTGTAGTTTGATTTTGAAGGGGTATCTAAAATACTCAGCGTTAGCTCACGAAGGTATTCTTTATTTAAATCATACTCTTTCTCACGATACATAAACCCTTGTCCGACACTGGCAATACCGTTGGTTTTTTTAGCCCAAATAGCCTCAAGCTGCCGCTCGTTTATCTGTTGAGACTGTTTGATCGTCGTCCCAAGCTCGCACATCTCCTTGTAGACTTTACACCAGCCCGTATTGAATTTATGCTGCTTAATCCAGTTGAAATAAATGTTTAAACTATGAAGAGACTCACCTTGTTGCCAAAGTTCGTCAATCTGCTGCTGATATTGAGCCTCGATTAAAAGGCCTGATTCTTGCTCTTCCCATTGCTGATTGGGAAATGCAGCAAACAATAACACTTGTGGCACGATCCCCTCTTCGCAGGATTGCCGATGCGTTTCTAACCTAAAATCAATGCAAGTTTGTTCATCAGCGCCAACTGTCGAAAATGTGTAGACATAGCTCGCAGCACTAACAACACCCTTTGCGATTAACCCCCTAACCCCCTCCCCTAACTTCATCAGATAAACAATATCGCCAACAACCACTTGTTTATTATCACATGGCCACCGCACGACATCGCCCGGTTTGTAGTCGAGCAAAGTTTGCTGTGAAACATCGCCAGCAGTAGCAAATGGGTTGTAGTTGCAAGTTAATAAATAGGATGACATATCAAGGTCCTTGTTATTTCTATTATATTTAAAGGGACTCGTGATTTAGTAGCAAGTGACAGGATGGCAATGTTTTGTTCTTGCTCCATACCCTCTATATCGCAATTGCCAAGCCAAGTGAAAAGCGTATGCACTGGCCAATTTTTTAGTATTAATCATTTGTAAATCATCTTACATGAAATTATAATTTTCACCCACAAAAAGAAACAATAGCAACACACTTTTTGACGATTACAGGGAAGTTTGGTTTGAGCGTAGGACTATAATTTATGTGCGCTGTGAAAAATTAGATGTGAACACCATGCCTAGCCCATCACAGCATTTCGATGGCATGGGTCCACGTAAAGGGAAGGATAGAACGAAAAAGGCTTTTACAACAAACGCTTACACAGAACCTATTTATACAGAACTTGATTTATACAGAATAGTTTATACCGAATAGTAACCCGACACCTGTTCGCTATGTTGTTCCATTGCATCAAAGACATCGTCGATATTCGATTCAAGCAGTTGCACACGCTGTTTATCGGCATCAGTTAAAGCATCATAAGAGCGATTCAAAATACCATCGATTTTGTCAAAAGCCGCTTCAATGACTTTGTTGTCTTGTTCTGAGCGTTCATTTTGGTCAAACAATCGACCAATTTGGCTGTGCAAAGTACTGAGTTCTTTTTTCTGTTCGCCAGTTAAGGTTGATGACAAAATGTTATCGAGTTCCAACTCTAGCGGGTCGAGCTCAATCAGTAGTTCATCTGGAACATCTTCAAGACTGTCTGTTTCAATATCTTCAAACAGACCGTCTATCTTATCATTGAGCACCTCAATGCGTTGTTTGTCTGTCCCAGTTAGTGCTGCTTGGGCAGTTGTGAAAATCTGATCGATTTGGGCAAACAATTTTTCAGCTTGTTTGTCTTGAAGTTCACTGGGTTGACTGGTTTTAAAGATTTGATCTAATTGAGCATAAGCAGATTCAAGCGACTTTTTATCTGCATTTGATATACGAGACAAATACACTGCGTCTAATTGCTGATACAAATCATCTACCTGATTTTGCATCAACGATTGCTCAGAAAACATCACGATATCATTAAATTTGGCAATTTCTTCTAAGTTGTTTTTGCTCTGCGAAGCTGGTTGGTTTTGATCATAGGCATTGGCGTTACTGACACTACCTTGCTTGGCTACTATTTCCATGGTGATCCCGCTTTTTGTCTTTGATGAATTAGATAGACAAATAGTAAGCGTTGTTGGTGACCATAAACCAGACGGGTTTTGTAGTTTTTTGTATCAGGGTGTAGAGGTTCTTCGCTATCCGCCAAGCGCCATTTCTGCGTCAAGCCAATCGATAAACAACTTGATTCGCGCCTGCTTGGCCGAATTGGGGTCATAAACCAAAAAGCGCTTAAGCGTAACTGGGTGTGGAATATCAAACGGCACCACTAAACGCCCTACATCCACATATTGTGAATACAAAGCCGATGCAGCCAAAGCAAACCCATGACCACTTAACACCGCACTTAATGCCATATCGCCGGTGGTGACTTCTGTCCACATCGCGTGTTTATCAAAATTATCAACGCCAGCATGTTCAAACCACGACTGCCAAGAGAGCTTCCCTTCCATGCCCAATTTAACCAACCAGCAATCAAGCATGTCTTGCACCGACGTTATATTCATTTGCTCAATTAACTGCGGCGAACACACCGGATAAACCAAGTCTTCACCAAACGTGCGATAGTGCATATCATCGTCAATTAGCGGTTTCCCTGTCACACCAAACCGAATCGCTAGGTCGATATGCCCAGCTTGTAAGTCTTCAACTTCGTATGAGCCGATAACCCTAATCTTGATATCTGGATGTTTGATTGAAAACCGATATAAACGCGGCATTAACCACAACGACGAAAACGACTGGGTAGAAGTGATTGTCAAACTGCCGGCAACTTCTTCGCATTGTATGTCGTTAAAAGTCTGTAACAACGAATTAAACGCTTTGTGCGTGGTTTGATACAACTTGCTGCCACTTTGTGTCAGTCGCATTTGCCTGCCCTTTCGCACAAACAACTTGGTACCCAATACCTCTTCGAGTTGACGCATTTGCTGACTGACCGCCGCTTGAGAGACAAATTGTTCGTCGGCCGCTTTACTGTAACTTTGATGGCGCGCCGCGCTTTCAAAACAACGCAGTGCATTTAGATACTTTAATCGTTTATCCATAAGTTTAACTTATATTAGGGTTAATTTTATATCGTTGGTTTAATCGCCGATTAAACGGCACAATGGCTTCACTAAACCACGAAATCAAAAAAGGAAAGTCGTCATGATAATCAACGAAGCCATTAAATTAAACACTTGTAAAGATTCAAAGAGACAAGAAAAGCCAAATGCCCAGCAACAGCTTAACAAATCAAATGACCTATTGTCACTCATCAGTAATAAGCTGGGGTTAAGTTATACCATCTACACTAAGTAACCAAGCCATAGAACCAAAAGGACATACCTATGCCAAAAGCCACCGCTATTTCAATCAACGAACAACTGGCCAAACTGACGTTTTTGAGCAATCGAACACCGCAAACGACCAATGAAGAAGCCAAAGGCGCTTTCGCCAGTCTATCTGGCTACCGAGATGGCGCCATTTTTATCGGTCATTATGCAGGTAACAGCGAGTGGGAAACCCATCCCAAAGGTGATGAAATGGTCATGGTGATAGAAGGCGAAACCTCACTTATTTTGTACCAAGGTGGTATTGAAACAGGCAATTTACTTAGCCCAGGTGAATTGTTTGTGGTACCACAAGGCGTTTGGCATCGGTTTGAAACGCCTAAAGGCGTTAAAATTCTTGTCATCACACCACAGCCAACCACTCATAGCCTAATTCACCCTAACGAGCTTTAAACTTTATTAGGAAATAACTTAAAACCGGTAAGCAACTGGTTAAAGTCAAGCGACCACAGATGTTGACAAGTTGTTATTTTCGACATCAATTGAGTGATGTCTGGCAACGGTTGTTTGCTCAACACCAAAACCAAATTACTTTGCTCGCTAACACCAGATATCATTGCCCCACAAAAGGCTTGCCGAGCATAATGCAAAATCGCCATTAGTTCGGCCTCAGACTCAGGCGCCAAATTAATCGCCATCACTCCTGTATCTGTCAACCGCTTAGCCGCTTTGAGATAAAAGTTGTTTTCACCTCCTCCAACATCGCCCCCGTCAGTACCTCGCAGGCAAGGCGCGTGGTTTTGACCAACAAACAAGTCACACAGAATCAACTCAAACTGCGATTCGCCATTAGCCAAATAATGCTCTGCCGAATCAATCACAACCGGCCACTTTGAGGGGATTTTCATATGTTGTTGGGCAAGCCTTACCAATTGCGCATTGGTATCGACAGGCACCACTTCAATAGAATCATTCTTACTAATAAAGAAGCGCTCAAACGCACCACCACCAAAACCAAGATTTAAAATTCGTCGGGGCGTGTGTATAAAAAGCAGTGATGTCAGCATCACCTGCTGATAGGTTTGCACTAAATAATCAGGGGCTTCAAGGTCAAGGGTAGATTGAATAGACTCGCCGCCTGTATAAATCCAGCGGCGATTTAGATGTTGGTAAACCTCAATTGAGCCTTGTACATCTTTAACGCAAGCAAGCAGTGTTGCGCCATTTTGTTGTGCATTGAGCAATTGCTCAATGAGGTTTTTTGTCATCAAATTATTTCGATAGAGATTATAACAATTGCTGTTGTTTCAATTCTTGTTGAAGTACAGCCTGATTAAAGCCGGTGAGAATTCTATTACCAATCACAATTTTTGGAATACCCGGCGTGCCAATAGTATCAAATAATGCCGAGACTTTTTGACCGTCTTTTTCAATATCACGCTCTACAAATGGGATGTTATTGTCGGTCAAAAATGCCTTTGCCTTGGTACAGAATGGACACCACTGCGTGCCGTAAATGACCACTTTTTGCTCAGTATTGGCAAAATGGACAGCGGTGTTGGTTTCTACATAAGCCGGTGCTTCGTTATACCAAGTATAAGCTTTTTTAGCGCCTAAACCGACACCTAGGCCTATCCCAATCAATACGGCGTATGTGGCAACATCTTTAATTTTGCTTTTGAAACTGCTGGTGGTTTTGATAGTCATCGTTATTGCTTCCTTAGTTACTTCTTCATTATGATTACAATTTGGCCGTAACCAAAAAGTTGAGGTCATTGTATAGATGAAACGTAAAAAAGGTTATCAATTTACCGCCATAATGTGTAATAAATATACCATAAAAAAACAATAATGATATATTTCAAAGAGATAGGAATTGTGTATATTTGTAGCGAATTTAAAGAGGGTATTGTCGGAGCCGTAGAATACAGCTCCCGATGGTCACTTATATATGAAATTTAGGCTTATTTGTTATAGTCACCGCCGCCGTGACGACGCATTTGGCGATCACCATGACGTTTACCACGACTTTCCATCATTTCAGTCATTTTAGCCTGTTGCTCAGCGTTAAGGGTATTCCAAACACCATTTTTCATTTTAGCTTTAATCACCGCCGCTTCTGTCTTTTTCGCTTGCTTGTCGGCCAACATAGCTCTAAAAGCATCTTCGTCAAAAGTTTCGGCCTGTACGATAGATTTCATTAGGTCACGCATATTACTGCGCTCGCTATCGCCACGAAGCGCCTGCATGTCGGCCTTCATTTGTTCTCTCAAAGCTTTAACTTGCGTTTGCTGCTCTTCGCTCAAATCAAGCTTCGAGAACATGCGTTTCATCATATGATGGCCATTGCCACCGTGGCCGCGCTCTGCACTGTGGTCAAAAGTGCGTTCTGAACTGCGGTCGCCTTGTGCCATGGCAACGCCACCAAATGCTAATGCCAAACCCAAACCTAATACTGATAAAATCTTTTTCATGATGTGACTCCAAAATGTTTTGTTTGTTGTTCGCTAAACTGTTTGCTGAGTAACTGCTAACCCGATGACTAAAGTGTACACAACGCAATGCAAAGGAACGTGATGAAGTGTAAAGGTTGTGTAAAGGTGGTTATTTGCTTAAACCACCACCGTCACGACGCATGCCACGTTTACCACCACGGCGCTCACGTTTTTCGTCCATCATCGCGGTCATTTGTTCTTGCTGCTCGGCGGTCAATACATTCCAAACGCCGTTTTTCATTTTGGCTTTAATAACAGCCGCTTCTGTCTTTTTGGCGTGTTTACTTGCCAACATGGCTTTAAAGGCTTCTTCATCAAATGTTTCGGCCTGTACCACAGATTTCATTTGAGCACGTAAATCTTCACGCTCGCCTTCACCGCGAAGGGCTTCCATAGAGTCGTGCATTTGGTCGCGTAGGGCGTCAATTGACGTTTGCTGTTCGTCGGTTAAATCGAGTTTTGAGAACATGCGTTTCATCATGTGCCCTTTGCCGCCATGGCCGCCTTTACCTTCGCCACGTTCAAACCCATTGTGACCTTCTGCCAATACTGCGCCGCCAAAAGTTAATGCGAAACCTAAGCCTAATACTGATACGATATTTTTCATAATGATGCTCCAATACAGTGATTGTTGTGTGTTGCGGTCTTGTTTGATGACCTTGAAACCAAGTCTACAGACCTCAATGCAAAGCAACGTGATGAACTGTAAAGGTTATGTAAAGCTTTACAAACCCGGCCGGGTAAGCGATAAAATGCACGTAATACATAACAAGCCAGTGCCCACCCCAAAACAGATGTTGTTAGGCACTGGCTACGCGGTACACGGATGTGCCGCCTTTTCAACTCGTTGAAAAGTAAGTGCAGTTCCACTTGCTTAAACAGAACGGTTTCCTGAAACATCACATGGACCTAATTTTCAGGACGATAAAAGGCAGGTAAGCATGGCTGAATATAAACTTTTACTCATTGATGACGACCAAGAACTCACCGAGTTGTTAACCGAGTACCTTAGTAGTCAAGGGTTGAACATTACCGTGGCCCACGATGGTGAAGCGGGTTTACACAAAGCCAATGCTACTCAGTTTGATTTGATTCTGCTCGACGTAATGTTACCAAAAATGGATGGTTTTGAAGTGCTCAAGCAATTGCGCGTAACAAACAAAACCCCGGTATTGATGCTCACCGCACGTGGCGATGATTTCGACCGTATATTTGGCCTAGAACTCGGCGCCGACGATTATCTTCCCAAGCCCTTTAACCATCGCGAATTGGTTGCCCGCATCAAAGCCATTACCCGGCGCATTGAACATATCGCCTCAGTGCAACATCAAAGCGAACTGTTTTACAACAATGTCAGGCTAGACCTTTCTAGCCGTCAGGTCACCTGTGCAGGTAATGACGTTTTACTGACTGGCACCGAATTTCAGATGTTACACTTATTGATGAACAGCCCCGGCGAAATCGTTTCAAAAGAAACCATCAGCCAAGAAGTGCTAGGCAGACGGTTAGCGCCTTTTGACCGCAGTATCGACATGCACCTGAGCAACATTCGTAAAAAACTGCAAAAGTTTTGCGACGACGACAAGCTTAAAACCGTGCGCGGTGCCGGTTATATCTTTATCAAAGGGGCGCAATAATGACGGCTCATAAAGCTTGGTACAAGCGCTTGAATCCACTGAATTATTTGGCTGGTAAGCTGTTTTTATGGTTTTGGTTGATGATAGCGTTAACAGTGCTGGCTTTGGTTGTCATCGCATCGCAAATTGATCCTGGTCTTGAAAAGCAACGTATTCCCCCCTACATAATCTCGCAAATAGATTCATTTGAAGATCGCCTGCACCGTGGCAGACGCAATGGGGTTAATGATTTTGAACGCCTCATTCGTTCGCCCCGAGTCAGGCGCAGCCACATGATTTTGTGGTCTAAAGAAGGTGGGCCATTAAAAAGCGCCAAGCCACTGCCACCTGAGTTTGATATAAAACAACTTAAAACCGACAACCCCACGCCTATAACCAAAATCATCGGTGGGTTTATTGTCTATGGGCCATTTAAAATAAGTGACCACCACGCAAACTATAGCCTTTTTGCCGTAGGTCGTTACGACCCTCATCCAATGATGCGTTTTAGAAGCCTGCCGCTATGGCTGCGCCTTGGATTGCCATTGGTGATCTCTGCATTTTTAAGCCTGTTTGTTGCTATGTCGATAACCAATCCCATTCTTTCACTGCGAAACGCCCACCGCTCACTGGCCCAAGGCAACCTCGACACCCGCTCTAACGGTGTGGCCCTGCGTAACGATGAACTCGGCCAACTTGGCCAAGATTTTGATGATATGGCTGACAAAATTTCGCAATTACTGGCCGCACAAAAGCGCCTACTCGGTGATGTGTCTCATGAATTACGTTCGCCACTGGCCCGCATGCAAATTGCACTGGGGTTGGCAATACAACCAGATTCTAAAGACTTAGAGCGCCATTTGCAGCGCATAGAACTCGAAGCCAATCGCTTAGACGATATGATTGGTGATGTACTAAGGCTATCGAGATTAGAAAGCCAGTTACAAAATATTGAATTGTTTCCGCTCAGTTTAAAATCGTTGCTTTCGTATTTGGTCAAAGACGCCAATTTTGAAGCCAAAGGCGACGAAAAAGCCGTAACGTTAGAGACAAAAGAAGATGCCAACGTAATGGGCGACCAAGCATTGCTCGCCAGTGCGTTTGAAAATGTGGTGCGTAACGCGGTTAAATATACCGAGCAAAATACCACGGTAGCCGTGTCTTTACAGGTTGATGCAAGCCAAGTGATTGTAAAAGTGAGAGATTTTGGCCCTGGCGTTCCAGCATCGGCATTGTCACAATTATTTCAGCCGTTTTACCGAGTATCTGACTCACGACAGCGCTCATCTGGTGGCACCGGGCTGGGCTTGGCGATTGCCGAAAAGTCGATTCGCAGCCATGGCGGCAGTATTGTTGCCCATAATCATCAAGAACAGGGGCTAGAGGTGACTGTTAAGTTGCCTTTGCATCGCGGGCTTTGAGGTTTAGAGATTAAAAGCTTCACACGGAGACACGGTGAAGCGGAGGTTCACGGAGGAAAAGATTAAGAACAAAGGGATGGGGATGACAATTTAGGTGTCTACAAACTTCAATTTATTCTTTTCCTTCTGTTGTTTTTTGCCCTTCTTCGAGAACATCCGTAACGCCGCGCCTCCGTGTGAGAGCTTTTGACTGTAGTGTGCGCAGCACGACCTCGCCATAGGCGCGCCCCACTGATATACTCCACCCGGTCAACCCAACAGAGCCCAAATTAATGAAAATCATCAACATAAACCATGAACCAGTAGAGTTATACAAAATATTAAAATTCGAATCACTGGTTGGCGGCGGTGGCGAGGCAAAAATGCTGATAGCATCAGGCCATGTGTTGTTAAATGGTGAGGTTGAAGTTCAAAAGAGAAAGAAAATTGTTAGTGGCGATATCATCGAATTTGACGGTGAGACTTATCAGGTTGAACTAGGAGAAGCAGTAAGTACGCAAAGCGTACCATCAAAACCTGCGCCTGCAAAAACAGCAACTAAAGCCAAGCAGCCCAAAGCTCAGCCCCCAGCTGAACCTGTAGTGATCAAACGAAAAAGAAGCTCAATTAACTTTTAACCTTCAACTACAAAGCATGAACCCGGTCACGTCCATTTTCTTTGGCTTTATATAACGCCTTGTCGGCAATACCCAACAAGGCTGGTACGGTTTTGGCCTCTAACGACAACTCCGTCACGCCAAAAGTGGCCGTGATAGAAAAATCATCGTCTTGTCCGGTATGAAATACCTTATTAGCCAGCTTACGGCGGATTCGTTCTAGCAATTTCACCGCATCGCCAGCTTTGGTATTGGGAAAAAACAACACAAATTCATCCCCCCCAAAACGCCCTGCCACGTCATCAGCTCGCAAGTGAGTCGTTAGCATGTCAGCAAAACCTATCAACGCAATATCTCCGGCTTGATGACCTTGGGTATCGTTGATTTTTTTGAAATGGTCTAAATCACACAAACACACACTCAAAGGTTGATTATGACGAGTGGCTGCCTTAATGGCTGAGTCGAATCGCTCATTAAAATAACGCCGATTATGCAACTTAGTTAATGAGTCAAACGTCGCGTGATAAGTGATTTCGTTAATAGCCTCATCTCTGGCCGCCATCACTTTACCAATGAAAAACAGCATCGCAGCACCGAGCGAAAAGACAAACAAAGTGAACACTGTGGTTTCTTGGATCACCAGAGTTTCGTGTTTATCTACTGCATCAGCTGAATGTTGAGTAAACTGTTGCACTTCATCACGCATCGCGAGCAATTCGGCCCGCAACGCCTTTTCTTGTTTACTGACTTTGGTAATAACACTGGTTTCAATGTGAGATTGCGGGCCTTTTATGGCCTCGACCATCCATGCAACTTGCTGTTGATACTGCTGATGTTCTTGACCAATTTGCCCCAACATAGCGTTAACTCGGCCCAACTCTCGGCGAGTTTGCTCGGTTGCCGAAGCGGTTTGTACTTGAATAAATTCATTGAGCTTATTTAGCGAGGCTTTGAATTTTTCACCGGTGCGCAAAAAGCTGTCTTGCAAAATAGCGATAACCTGAGCACGGTGATCAGGCCCGAGTTGATCGAGTTTTTCTATCAATAAGGTTTGTTCAAACTGGCGGTCAATCAGTGGCAACAATTGCGAAACCAAAGGTAGGTCTCGGTTGGCAACATCTTCAAACTCTTGCTTTACCTGTTGCATCTGCCAAAAGGCAAAAGCACCGTTGACCAAGATCAGCACCGCAATAGTAAAGGCAAGGCCAAAAATGGCGTTGTTATTTTTTTTCGGATCAAATTGACTCATCACGACCATGTCATTATTTCGCTGTTATTTCGAGTATAGAGGGGTGCATTTAATTAATCCACCTGCACAGATTCCTGCTAGGATTATTGTGATGTAATTAACTAAAACCCCTATATAAACAAGGGTTAAGACAATACCACCTAAGCCTAACCTGTAGCGATACTACAGGTTTTAGCTCAGCTAAAATAACCATCAGGAGAAAAACATGAAATTAGGTGCATTTTCAATAAGTTTGACCGTAAAAGACTTAGCGGCTTCAAAAGCATTTTACCAAAAACTGGGTTTTGAGCAATTTGGCGGCGAGTTTGAACAAAACTGGCTGATCATGAAAAACGACCAACACATCATCGGTTTATTTCAAGGTATGTTCGACAAAAATATGATGACCTTTAATCCCGGTTGGGACCAAGATGCCAAAGGTTTGCCAGAATTTACCGATGTACGAGATTTACAAAAGTCACTGAAAGGTGATGGCGTTGCAGTGATAAACCCTACAGATGAAAGCGGCGAAGGCCCAGGCAGTTTTATGGTGGTAGACCCTGATGGCAACCCGATTTTGATTGACCAACATTGTTAAACCCCAAAAGCGTGAATGAATTCGCGCTTTTGGGGTAACATAATAGATTTAAGAAGGCTTAGCCGCCTGATGAGAGGCGCGGCTAGGTCGACGATGACGATTGCTCGGCTTGGTGTTACCATCACTTTGATTTTGGTTTTGACCAGACTGCTGCCCACCTACATGGCGTCTATTTTTGCTCACCGGTTTATGACCACTGGCCACTTCACCTGAACGTTGGCCGTCTTGATGCTCAACCTTAGGCTTTTTCGGTTTTTTGGCTTTAACCGCTCTAATTGCTGGTGATTTTGGCAATGGGTTAGCCGGTTCAAAACCTTTTACAACTTCACGAGTCAGGTGTTTTTGAATCACACGTTCAATGTCTATTAATTGCTTGAATTCATCTGCCATAACCAACGACACGGCATGGCCACTGGCCCCTGCTCTGCCTGTACGGCCTATGCGGTGAACGTAATCTTCTGGCACGTTTGGCAATTCATAGTTCACAACCTGCGGCAATTGCTCTATGTCTAGACCACGAGCGGCGATATCTGTGGCAACTAACACTCTGATTTCGCCAGATTTAAAATTGGCCAACGCTTTGGTTCGTGCGCCTTGGCTTTTGTTGCCATGAATGGCAGCAGCGCTGATTTTTTGCGCCTCTAGACTTTTGGTTAAACGATTGGCACCGTGTTTGGTTCGGGTGAACACCAGCACTTGTCGCCAGTTGCCATCGTTAATTAATTTAATCAGTAATTTAGATTTTTGGTTTTTGTCGACTGGGTGAATCCACTGCTCTACCCTTTGCGCTGTGGTATTGCGCGGGCTAACCGAAATCTCAACCGGGTTATTAACCAGACCTTTGGCCAAATTTCTAATATCGTCAGAAAACGTTGCCGAGAACATCAGGTTTTGACGTTTCTTAGGCAATAGCGCCAGAATTTTTTTAATGTCTCGGATAAAGCCCATGTCGAGCATTCTGTCGGCTTCGTCGAGCACCAATACTTCAACTTGGTCGAATTTCACCGCCTTTTGGCCATGTAAATCCATCAAACGTCCGGGGGTAGCAACCAAAATATCAACGCCGCCTCTGAGCTTTTGCATTTGCGGGTTAATTTTTACCCCGCCAAACACAACCGCTGAGGTTAAAGGCAAGTTTTTGCCATAAAGACTGACACTTTCACCCACTTGGGCTGCCAATTCGCGTGTAGGCGTTAAAACTAACGTTCGGATATGATTAGACTTAACTTTTGCGCCACCACTCAAGCGTTCGAGAATAGGCAAAGTAAACCCTGCGGTTTTACCCGTACCCGTTTGGGCCGCCGCCATTACGTCCTTGCCTTCAAGTACAGCAGGGATAGCCTGCGCCTGAATTGGTGAAGGGGTGTCGTAGCCTTGTTGTTCAACGGCTTCAAGGATTGCTGTAGATAAACCGAGATCGGTAAAACTCATCTATTTAGTGCTCTCTATATTAAAGTGACCGCCCAAATTGCGGCGGTGCAGCTTACCCGATTGCACAGTTAAGCGCAATAAAGTTCGAAAATGCATCAGTTTCATAGCAATCAAACCGCCTAATGGGTTAGAATAGCCACCGCTTTTTACAGGCTGGCAATATATGGCCTTTATACACCCATTTGAATTTAAGAGAATTATACTTTGATCACTACAGCTAACATTACGATGCAATTTGGCGCCAAGCCATTGTTTGAGAACATTTCGGTTAAATTTGGTAACGGCAACCGTTATGGTCTAATCGGAGCGAATGGCTGTGGTAAAACAACCTTTATGAAGATTTTAACCGGTGAACTTGCCCAAAGCAGCGGAAACGTCAATGTTGACGTTCACGAACGCATTGGTAAGTTGAATCAAGACCAGTTTGCCTTTGAGCATTGCAACGTGGTTGACACCGTGATCATGGGTCATAAAGAAATGTGGGCGGTAAAATCAGAGCGTGACCGCATTTATTCGCTGCCTGAAATGAGCGAAGACGACGGCATGAAAGTCGCCGACCTTGAAACCGAATTCGCCGAAATGGACGGTTACACCGCCGAAGCGCGTGCTGGTGAATTATTAATAGGCGTAGGCATTCCTATCGAACAACATTACGGTTTGATGTCAGAAGTGGCGCCGGGTTGGAAATTACGAGTATTGTTGGCCCAAGCCCTGTTTTCTGATCCAGACATACTGTTACTCGACGAACCGACCAATAACTTGGACATTGATACCATTAGTTGGCTTGCCGACGTGTTGAAAGCCCGTAAATCGACCATGGTTATCATTTCTCATGACCGTCATTTCTTAAACTCAGTTTGTACACATATGGCCGATTTAGATTACGGCGAATTGCGCTTGTTCCCGGGCAACTACGACGAATATATGACAGCGGCTACGCAGTCTCGCGAGTTGCTGCAAAACGAAAACGCCAAGAAAAAGACCCAAATTGCTGAATTGCAATCGTTTGTCAGCCGCTTCTCGGCCAACGCATCTAAAGCGAAACAAGCGACCTCTCGTGCCAAACAGCTCGATAAAATCAAACTGCACGAAATCAAAGCATCCAGTCGAATCAGTCCTTTTATTCGCTTTAACCAAGAAAAGAAACTGTTCCGTAATGCCATTGAAGTCAAAAAGCTGACTAAATCATTTGACGGTGAAGTTGTAATAAAAGACATTAACTTCTTAGCAGAAGTGGGTGAACGTATTGCTATCATCGGCCAAAATGGCGCAGGTAAAACCACTTTAATGCGCACCTTACTCGGTGAGTTAAAATCAGATTCGGGCGAAGCAAAATGGTCTGAAAACACCAAATTTGGTTATTATGCACAAGACCATTCAGCTGATTTTGAAGACGACATGACCTTGTTCGAATGGATGAGCCAATGGCGACAGCCAAACGACGACGAACAATCTGTTCGCGGCATATTGGGCCGTTTGTTGTTCTCGCAAGACGACATAATCAAATCAGTAAAAATAATTTCTGGTGGTGAGCAAGGCCGTATGCTGTTCGGTAAAATCATGATGACCAACCCTAACGTTATTTTGATGGACGAACCAACCAATCACTTGGATATGGAATCAATTGAATCGTTGAACCTAGCACTTGCAAACTACCCGGGCACACTGCTTTTTGTCAGTCATGACCGTGAGTTTGTATCATCGTTGGCCACTCGTATTTTAGAAGTCACCGACCACGGTATCATCGACTTCACTGGCAATTATGATGCTTACCTAAAAACCAAAGAAGGTAAATAAAATGAAACCTGTCATTAACTTAAATGAGCTGGATGATTTTGAAGGCTCTGAAAAAGGTGATTTTGCTGAACAGTTCTCCGGCGTTAGCGAAAAAGTCGGCGCGCAAAAGCTCGGTTACAGCGTAACGATTATTCAGCCGGGCAAAAAAGTATGCCCGTTTCATAATCACCGAGTTAATGAAGAAATGTTTTTGGTTCTTGAAGGCACAGGCACGTTACGTTTTGGCGATAAAGAATATGCCATTAAAAAAGACGATGTGATTGCCTGTCCACCGGGTGGCCGCGAGGTTGCCCATCAAATCATCAATACATCTGATGAGCCTTTGAAGTACTTTTGCCTGAGCACTGTTGAGCCTGTGGATGTTTGTGAATATCCAGACTCAAACAAGATAATGAGTTATGTGTCGACACCCGGGGAAGAGCGTTTCAAGCATATTAGCTCTATGGACAAAAGCGTTGATTATTATGAGGGTGAGTCTTAACGGCCCTTTATTGTTTGTTCGATTCAGCAGCCTTAATAAAAGCCCACTCATCGACTTTGATTTTGACCATCATCACCGATTCTTGATGAAATTTGGTGGCGTATTGACTAGCCACCTTTTTTACCGCTTTCATGCCACTTTGGTTTGTTAAAATAGTGACAATTTTCGACCGTTCGGGTTCGCCTTTATAAAACCCCGTAGAATCAACAACATTGAATCCCTCAAAGTTGCTCACCAATACATTTTGTTGAAAAGCTTGCCATTGTTTTAACGACACACCGCCGCCATCTGGCAAAGACAACCCAAAATAGAGCCTGACGCGATAATTCTGTTCAAGCGGTTCAGTCACCGCAGTAAAGCTGATGAACAGCATACCAAACACGATTAATATGGGGTTACCAAGTATCATTTTGCACCTTTATTATTTTTGTCTTGGGCTGACGCTTCGACGGCTTGTTTATAATGAATGGCAATCATAACCAAATGACCAATGGCTGCAAAGCCTAAAAAACTGGTTTGCATGCCACCCGAACCATCATTAAGCAACCACAACACCACCCAAAACAAAAATGAAACGCTATATAACAAAGTCATTTTGAGCAAGCCTTGCTTGGCCTGGACGGTAAAACTAGGGCTGTTGCTTTTAGTGTTATCTTGAGTGTTTTGCTGTGAATTTACTGTATTAACCGTCATATTAACCGCCCGCATTACATTGAATTTTATTTACTTTGGTAGGTTAGTGTCTGCTGGGTGATAAAACTTACAGTTTATTTTGAATTTATTTTTTGGTGGATTGTTTTGAGTTGTTTTATGAATGCCTCAAAACTTTGCAAGTGATTGGTATCATTGATTCTTTTATCAATTTCTTGAATATACTCATTGGTGGCAACATCACCGCAATTAGATTTTGTATAGCGAATTCTTTTTTCTCTTAAGGCTTTATTCGCATATTCGGCGTGAAACTGTGCATGATTAAAGTCCTCATTAAAATGCCCCATCGCCTCGGGATCATTCTCGACCACGTCATAATATCGAACATAATCAATTAGCCGCTTACTGGTTGGTTGACGTGGTATGGCTTTGCGATTGGCTAGCAACAAGCTTTCGAAGCAGCGGTTTTGAATAATCACTTCAACATTTACTCGGTCAGGGAAAGCGTATTTTACCAATTCGTCTTCAACAAGCGCTTTACGAACATCGACTTCGTCTTCATCGCAATCGAGAATAACAAAGAAATAGTCAACATCACCGATGTCATTAACATCTTCAGCAGCATTGTTTATATGAGTAATTATTGAAGGGTAACCGTGGCCAGATATCAGATGAAAGCCTTCGTCTGCGGATTTAAAAGCCTCAAAACCATCGTGGTGAGTTAACGCAGGCACAAAATATTTCAGCCAAACCGGATAGGCCTGCATTTCAGAAGAAATGCCTTCAACCAATAGGTATAACTTCATTAACCATTGCCGTTCTTGTAGATGCTACTGTTGATTAGTTGAATGAACTTATCGTGGTGGCTTGAGGATTTCTCAAGGTCAGTGGCATCGTCGACATGAATCTCATTGCCTTTGCGGTTGACTATTTTCCAGTGCTTTACCGGAATATCATTGATGATTTTGGGGTGGTGCGTGCTGACAATACATTGGAAGTTGGCAGATTTTATTTCTTGGATTATATCTGGGAGGCAGTTAACGCCTAGGCTGTTTTCGAGTTCGTCGATTAGCAAGACCGTGTTGTCACTGCTTAGCATCAAGTCAGATAAGAGCATCAGTGTTTTGAACATGCCTGAGGATATTTCTGATTGTGGAATTACCGTTCCATCAATTAGCTCTAGTGAGATGTAAAGCACAATAAGATCTACTCCGTGTGATTCACTTTGTTCAACTGAACTTAATCGAATAGATTTTACGTTCGGGAAAATTGTGGAATATACGAACGCCAACGACTCAAATGACTCTTTGTCCATATTTTCAGCAAAAAACAATCGCCAGCGACAATTTATACTTGGAATTCGTTTGTGCAGCTCCTGAATATTATGTACTGCGAACCTAGACGCTAGCCTTTTTACTGTCTGAAGCATACCACCTGTAGAGTACACAAACTCCTCCGTATCTGTATGTAGCCTACTATGACTCAATACAATTATCATTGATGACAATGAGTTGTATATATCCGCAATACTATCATCCTCACGCAACAGAAAAATGTTGCTTTGATGTTTATCCAAGACAGGCAATTTATTGCCCTTATAAGTTGTTTTACCATTGAGCTTGTTGATCAATAACTGCCCATCTACAGTTAATTGCTCTTTAAGTAACTCTGCGACTTCGACCTTATCACTGTTTAACTCGGATTTTGATGAAAATTCACCTTGCCAATTCACTGCTCTGCCATCGTTATCAATAAATTCGAACTCCCAACAATCCCGAGCGGAAGACATACCATTGGCAATTTGAATGACAGTGTTTAACCCATTCATAATTGTAGTTTTTCCGGCACCTGAAGTACCAACTAGCACATTTAATTTGTCGAAATAAACTTCCGTTATCTTTTTGTGCTTTAAGATATCATGCAAAAAAAACTTTTTGATAAACATAATGAAATTTTAACAGTTTGATTTGATGGCAGTATAACAGCCGCGTTAGCGTTGTACACTTGTTAGCGGCGAAGGCAACGTAGGGTGCCGCTGTGCGCACCATTAATCTTGGGTTAACTCAGTGTTAATTTAACTAACAGAGAAACAAAAATCACTCTATCAACGCACAATATCCAAAGCCGCACCACTCAACTGCTTCGACGTATCGCGTTTTAACTCATCAATCCCCATCTCTTTGAGTACGGGCAGAATATCTGGAAAACGCCGTTTAGCTTGCTCTTCTGCTAACTTATCCTGCTGTTTGTAATAAAGCGTGGTGAAAATCTTACTGCTGCTCAGCTCATCAAATTGATTCATTAACCGCTGTCCGCTCCACGACGAAGTACTGGGCCTGCAACAGTTGTTAAACTTATCCAACACTGTGCCCAAGCTTTGTTTGTTGTTAGAACGTTTGCGCAGTTCGCGGTCGGCCATCATATAAATAGCCGCACCAGTCCAGTACTTTTGCATTCTTCTTGAACTGGTACCTCGCGCAAACCCTGCTAGCAGTTTGTCCCAAGCGGTTTCTACGCTAATCATACCCGCTTTGCCTCGGGCCACGTTTTGGTAGTAGCTGGCAATACCTTCTGACAGATACAACTCGTTGCGACTAATAAATGGCACTAGCATATGGCTAAGTTCATGGGTGGCGGTCCAATCGTCTTTAAATTCTTGAATCGGCCGAAAGCTGTCGACAAAAAAGTGGGCTGACACACTTCCGCCCCTTTGTACTTCGCCCCATGGCACCGCTTCTCGTTTTTTACCGGTAGGGGTGATGATGATTTGCGCGTTGTCGACCGGATAACTGCCATTTATCCCTGCAACAGCGCTCGCTGCTTGTTTAATCCAGTCGATGTATTCGAGTTTACGTTTTTCAGTGCTGTTGAGAATGGCCACTTGAATGGTTTGCTGAGCAATGTTCACTGGCGTCACTTTGAACGTGCCTATGGCGATTCGACTATCCCAGTCGTATGGTGTTGTGGTTAAGGTAAATTGATTTGGCTTGCCTGTTGCTGTCCATGGCGTTGATACGTTGTAACCTTTGGGCAGGTTAAAAGTCAGTTTTACGGTGTCTTTGTTGCCAATATTTATCGGTTGCCATAACCATAAGTTGTTATTAACAACAATGTCTTTTCCTGCACGATAGGTCGTTCTTCGGCGCTGTTTTGCGCCATTTAATGAAGCTTGGTAACTTATGCACTGGTTAGGTTTAACTCCGCTTAAGCGCATTTTGTTATCACTAACATAAAGCGATTTGCCATCTGGCCCAATAGTGTTATTAAGGCTGTTCATATCTCGGTATGCACCATTATGCAAAGCTCTGGGCACATGCTTTTTAAAGCAAACTTTTACGTTTACCTGCTCAAGCGGTTCGGCCACCGTGATTTGATAGTCGATTTCATAAGCACTGGCAGACAATGAAAACATGAGTAGCAAAGTTGACGTTATTTTTAGCACACAGATAACCTTGTTTGACGAGACTTAATGACAGTACAAAGAGAAGCGGACAAGTGCAATTTGAATTTCAATTGTTATTGTAACTATTCATTTATTCCAGTTACTCTATAATCAAGATAAAATTGTATAGCAGTATGTCGTAAATGCCGTCACCCTACATTTTAACGTCCCAAGATACCCTCGAAGAACAGTTTTCGCAGCAGATCGAACCTTTTTGGCAGTCTAGTGTCTCGACTGGCAGTTTCGACAGCGATGACGGCGTGTCGATTGCCTATGCTTATTGTTTGTGCCCTGACGCCAAGGCAACGGTTGTGGTGTCACCCGGGCGTACCGAAGGGTATCTAAAATACAAAGAGTTTATCTTCGATTTATACCAAAACGGTTTTTCGGTGTTTATTATCGACCACCGTGGTCAGGGACTCTCAGGGCGTTTGATTGACGACCCACAAAAAGGCTTTGTTGACGACTTTCAGCACTATGTCGACGACCTTCACTACTTTTACCATCACGTTGTTGCCCCAAAGGCTAACGGGCCGTTATTTCTAACGGGTCATTCGATGGGCGGCACCATTGCCACTTTGTATTTGCAGCAAAACCCCGATGATTTTGTCGGCGCTGCGATGTCTGCACCTTTATATGGCTTTCATCCCGGTTCAATTCCGGTTTTTTTGGCCAAACCTGTGTCTTGGGTATTAATTGGTTTGAAGATTCTTCTGGGTCAGTCGAAAGACTATTTTATCGGTCAACACGATTATCGCCACGAGCCGTTTGAAGGAAATGACTTAACACACTGCCAGCCACGCTATCATCACTTTCGCGAGCAATATGCCCACGAGCCTGCCTTGCAACTTGGCGGCATTACCTTTCACTGGCTGGCGACAGCATTGCGGGCAATCGACAGGTTGTACGACAAGCTAGAGAATATCAAAACCCCTATGTTGATCATTCAGTCATGTGACGACCCAATAGTGAGTATTAGAGCGCAATCGCGGGTCCATAAGCGTTTAAAAGAATTGGGCGAATGCCAAAAAATTGAATTGCACGGGGCAAAGCATGAAGTGTTTTTTGAAACTGATTTGATGCGTAATACCGCAATTGGTGGGATGCTGGGGTTCTTTGAGGAGACGATTGAGGGCCTAAAAGCTTTACACGGAGACGCAAAGGCACGGAGGTTCACGGAGGAAGACTAAAAGCAAAGGCAAAAATTATTTGGTACATGTGGATTTACAGACAAACCAAGGAGAGCTTAATCTTTTATTTTTATGCTGTTCTGTTCTGTTTTTATTATCTTTCTTTTACTCCGTGAACCTCTGCGTCTCCGTGCCTCCGTGTGAGATCTTTTGACCTTTGTGCCTTAAATCCACAACCCTCAATCAACCCCAAGTGAATCGGGGTCAGCATGTATCAGTAAATCAACATTGCCAAAAGCATCAATAATCGCCAATTCAACTTCTTCAGAAATAGCGTGAGCGTCGAACAAGGTTAAGTGGTCATCCATGGCCAGGTGCATTTGAATAAACTTAGTAGGCCCAGCTTGTCTGGTTCTGAGTTGATGCACACCTCTCACGCTTGGGTTCGACAAGCACAGCGCAATAATCTTCTCTTGCTCTTCATCCGACAACTCTCTGTCCATCAAGCTATGGGCACTTTCTACCGCAATAGTCCAAGCATTGTAAAGCAAGAATATGGCTATCAAAATAGCAAATATGGCATCAACATGGGGCACATTTTTTGCCGCTAACCATATCGCAACCAAAACAGCAGCGTTAAGTAGCAAGTCGCCTTTGTAGTGAAGTGAGTCGGCCTTAATGGCCACCGATTGGGTTTGTTTAACCACCCATTGTTGAAACATCACCAAAATCAGGGTGACGACAATCGAAAATATCGATACCCAAATACCGACAAGAGGATGTTGTACGTCAACGGGCTGGTAAATTCTGCTGATGGCGTGAAAGACTAGTAATAACGATGAACCGCTGATAAACGCGGCTTGACCCAGTCCAGCCAAAGATTCGGCTTTGCCGTGACCAAAACGGTGTTCATCGTCGGCAGGTTCAAGGGCAAATCGGATAACGAAGAAGTTCATACCCGATGCCACTACGTCTAGCAGTGAATCGGTAAGCGCCGCCATAAGGCTGGCAGAGCCTGTGATCATCCATGCATACAGCTTGCTAACAATCAGCAAGCTAGCAGCCAATAACGAGGCCCATGAGGCCATCTTTACCAGCTGCTGATAATCACGTTTAGACGTGTTCATCCTTGGGTTTTAACTATTGATGCAACTTTAAGCTTTAGCTGGCAATACCAGCGCGCTAACTTCACCAAAACCGATGCGGGCTGCGCCGTCTCGTTGACAGTAACCGCGCATGATAACCGCGTCGCCATCTTCTAAGAAGGTGCGAGTTTCGCCGTTGCCCAAATCGATTTGCTGTTTTCCGCCGTTTGACAGTTCTAGCATTGAACCCGCTTCTTCACTTTCAGGGCCCGATTGGGTACCCGAACCGATGAAGTCGCCCGGTCTAAAGTTACAGCCATTAACAGTGTGATGTGCCACCATTTGTGCCACTGTCCAGTATGAATGATGGAAGTTTGATTGGCTCAATTTGGCTGGTGCTTCGCCGCCGTTACGCATTTTGGCTGTTTCTACAAACACTTCTAACTCAACGTCGTATGAACCCTGTTCTGAGTTTTGCGTGCAGCTTAAGTAATCGAGTGGCTGTGGATCAGCACTATCACGATTCCAAGCCGCTCTAAATGGCGCTAATGCTTCGTTAGTAACAACCCAAGGTGAAACTGTTGAAGCAAAGTTCTTGGCCAAAAACGGACCTAATGGTTGGTATTCCCAAGCCTGAATGTCACGGGCCGACCAGTCATTAAACAAGCACATGCCAAATACCGCATCTTCTGCATCTTCGATGGCAATAGTATCACCTAGTGCGTTGCCGCCACCGATGTAAATACCCATTTCCATTTCATAATCAAGGCGTTTACAAGCACCCATGCTTGGCGTATCGGCTGTAGGTGGCTTAAGTTGGCCTTTTGGACGATGGAATTGTTGAC
>CALKGI010000027.1 GCA_938085045.1 uncultured Alteromonadaceae bacterium | reverse complement strand
AAAAAGCTTAGTAATTGGTCAGGTTTCTATTATGTCTAGAGTATTTATATTTGTTATCGACAGTCTTGGATTGGGTGAAACACCCGATGCAGCCGACTTTGGTGATGTTGGTGCCGACACTTTGGGCAACTTGGCCAAAGCTTTTGCCGAAAAACAGCAACGTCCAATGAGTATTCCTAACTTGTGTCGCTTAGGTATGGCTCACGCTTATCAAGGTTCTACCGGCAAGCCATTACACTGCAAAGAAGTACTTGAGAACAATCTACCAACGCCTATCGGCTCTTACAGTTACGCCAAAGAAATCAGCACAGGTAAAGACACACCAAGCGGTCATTGGGAAATGATGGGCGTGCCTGTATTGTTCGATTGGGGTTACTTTGGCAAAAAAGCCAATTGTTTTCCTGACGAATTACTTACCAAGCTATACAAAGAAGGCGGCATAGAAGGCTCTTTGTGTAATGGCCATGCATCAGGCACCGAGGTTATAGCTAAATTTGGCGACGAACACATTAAAACCGGCTTGCCCATCATTTACACTTCAAGCGACAGCGTTTTTCAAATCGCCGCCCACGAAGACCATTTTGGCCTTGAGCGATTATTAAAGTTATGTGAATTGGCCCGCGAAATCTTAGAACCTTACAACATTGGCCGCGTTATCGCTCGCCCATTCGTTGGTGACGCCTCAGACAATTATGTGCGCACTGGCAACCGCCGCGACTTATCTTTATTACCACCGAGCAAAACCGTGCTCGAAAAAATGACCGATGCCGGTGGCAAGGTTATTAGTATTGGTAAAATCGCCGATATTTTTGCCCAGCAAGGTATCAGCGAAAAATTCAAGGCCACGGGCCTTGAAGAATTAATCGACACCGCAGAGCAACAACAGCTTGATGCGCCCGACAACAGCATTGTATTTACCAACCTAGTTGACTTTGATTCTCATTATGGGCATCGACGCGACCCGGTAGGTTATGCATTGGCGCTGGAGTATTTGGATGTTCGCTTGGCACCGTTTATCGACAAGATGAGTGATGACGACATGCTGATTTTAACTGCCGATCATGGTTGCGATCCAACCTGGCCGGGTAGTGACCACACTAGGGAATATATTCCAATCTTGTGCTATGGTTCACAGTTAAAAGCACAAGACTTAGGTGAGCGCGACACGTTTGCCGACCTAGGTCAAAGCCTTGCCGATGCACTGAATTTACCAGCGATGGAATACGGTACTTCATTTTATCAAAATCTAAGCTCACATAAATAAACACCAATAGACAGAGGACATTATGGCCACTCCACATATCAATGCCGAACCCGGCGACTTCGCTCAAACGGTCTTAATGCCGGGCGACCCTTTGCGTGCCAAACACATCGCAGAGAACTTTTTAACTGACGCCAAGCAGGTTTGTTCAGTACGTAACATGTTCGGTTACACTGGCACCTATAAAGGTAAGCCAGTTAGCATCATGGGTTCGGGCATGGGCGTTGCGTCTATTTCTATTTACGCCACCGAGTTGGTTAAAGACTTTGGCGTTAAAAACATCATTCGTATCGGCAGTTGTGGCGGCATCAAAAAAGGCGTGAAGCTGCGTGACGTGGTTATTGCCATGGGCGCCACGACTGATTCGCCAGTAAACCAAAACCGTTTAAACGGCCTGCATTACAGCGCTATCGCCACTTATTCTTTGCTCGAAAAGGCAGTAAAATCGGCTGCTGACCAAGGCATTGAAGCCAAAGTTGGTAACATTTTTACTACTGATATTTTTTACCAGTGGGATAACAGCATTTACGACACGCTCGATAAATACGGCATTTTAGCTGCCGAAATGGAAGCTGCTGGTTTGTACGGTGTTGCCGCTGAATTTGGTGCTAACGCATTGGCTATTTGCACCGTGAGTGACCACATTGTTACTGGCGAGGCGCTACCTGCCGAAGAGCGTCAAACCACGTTTGATGAAATGGTTCAAATCGCGCTGGGTATGCTTTAACCGTGGCTCAGCTATATTTTTACTTTTCGGCCATGAACGCGGGCAAATCAACCAGCCTGCTGCAATCGGCCTATAACTACCAAGAACGCGGTATGAGCACCAAGCTTTATACCGCCGCCATTGATGACCGTTACGGTAAGGGCAAAATCAGCTCTCGTATTGGTCTGTCTGAAGAAGCCTCGACATTTGCCTGTGAGACCGACTTTTGGCTCGAAACCCTCAAGTCTGTTGGCGAGCACCCCATTAACTGTATTTTTATCGACGAAGCCCAGTTTTTAAGCAAGGCACAGGTTTTACAGTTGGCCCGGGTGACCGACGAGTTGAACATTCCAGTATTGTGTTATGGCTTGCGCTCTGACTATCAGGGTGAACCGTTTGAAGGCAGCGTTTATTTGCTGGTTTTGGCCGATAAACTCAGCGAAATCAAAACCGTGTGCCACTGCGGACGCAAAGCCACTATGGTGCTTAGGGTCAACAGTGAAGGACAGCCAGATACTGAGGGAGAACAAATTGAGATTGGCGGTGATTCGCGTTACGTCTCGGTTTGTCGCCGACATTTTTTTGAAGCAAAGCGAGTGTAAAACCAAGCTTCGGCTACACTTATTTAAATTTTCGATTATCCAATATTAAAGGTAAGACTGATGGAACCACTTGATCACAAAGAATTTTATGTCTCTTGGGAAGACATGCACCGCACCACTCGTCAATTGGCTGCCATGCTGATTAAATCGGGCAAGACGTTTCGCGGTATTGTCGCAGTAAGCCGTGGCGGTTTGGTGCCAGCAGCGATTTTGGCTCGCGAACTAAACATTCGATTGGTTGATACTATTTGTATCTCAAGCTACGACAACGACAAGCAACGTGGCCTGCAAATCATCAAAGATGTATTAGACGATGCCGACGACATTTTGATTGTTGACGACTTAGTCGACACCGGTTCTACCGCTAAAGTCATCAACGACAAATTCCCTAACGCCACTTTTGTGACCGTTTATGCCAAGCCACAAGGCAAGCCATTGGTTGATATGTATGTCACCGACATTGACCAAGATACTTGGATTCACCTGCCTTGGGATTTGGTGATGAAGTATGAAGATCCGTTGGCTGGTAAAGAGTAACCTTCGGTTCTATAACCACTTGGGCCTTGGTTTCCTCGGCCCCTGTATTTCTCCATTAAAATCCTAACGACCCTCTTCCGTATTTTTTTTACGGCTATTACCCCCTCTTGTGTTATAGTCCCAACAACATCCGCAATCGACTTAAGAATTCAATGTTAACCAAATTTGAAGTCACCAATTTTAAGAATTTTGAAAAGACATTTAGCTTTGATTTTACCGACACCAAGTCTTATGCGTTTAATAGTGAATGCGTTAAAGACAAGGTTGTTAGTAAGGCGTTGATCTATGGCCAAAATGGCGTAGGAAAATCTAATTTAGGTTTTGCGATATTTGATTTGGTAGCACATTTGACTAGTAAAAATGACAGACCAGAGAATTATAAGAACTACCTGAATGCTTTTAGTCACAGTAATTTGGCTGAGTTTACTTATGAATTCAAATTTGGTGAGCAGAGCCTTAAATATCAATATGGCAAATCCAGCGAAAGAGTATTGGTTTATGAAAAGCTCAGTATTGATAGTATTGAGTATATTGCTATAGATCGGCGGGTCAGTTCTTTTGCCACTATCGAGCTTGAAGGTACCGAAACCCTAAGAAAAGATCTCGGTGACTCACAAATATCAGTCGTCTCATACGTTGAAAATAATGCGGTGTTAGCGGCAAATATTGTTAATCGCCTTTTTAACGAGTTTCTTAAATTCATCAATGGCATGTTGTATTTTCGTTCTTTAGATAAAAATATCTTCATAGGGCTGAAAGAGAGCGGCAGTAATATTGAAGCCGATATTGTAAATCGGGGAAACCTTAAAGATTTTCAGTTGTTCTTAAATAATGCAGGTATAGAATGCCAATTAAAAGCAATAAGGGAATCTGGTGACGTTCGTATAGCCATGGCTTTTGGAGATAAACAAATCAGCTTTTTTGATATTGCTTCAACAGGATCGCGTTCACTGGAAGTGTTTTACGCTTGGTTCAAAAGGATAGAAGCCAATGCAAACGTCTCATTTGTCTTCATCGACGAATTCGATGCCTTCTATCATCAATCATTATCAGCTTTGCTCATCGAAAAACTCAGGACCATTCAACCCCAAGTAGTATTAACCACCCACAACACCTCGTTAATGACCAACGACTTGCTACGCCCAGATTGTTATTTTTTAATGAATAACAAAGAAATAAAGTCACTGGCCAACCGAACCAGAAAAGAACTCAGATTCGCCCACAACATCGAAAAAATGTACAAAGCGGGCACTTTCGGTGTCTGATACCATCCTGTTTATTTTCGAAGGTGAAAGAACTGAAAAACGATTAGTCGACAACCTCCGGCAGCACTTTTTAAATGAAGATGACACTATCATCTACGCGTCATTCAATACCCACATCTATAAGCTGTATCAAGAAATTGAAGGTTACGACGACGAAAATGTTGATACCGTTGAGGTTTTGCTAGATGTACTGCGTACCAAAGACACCAATATCGACCACTTAGCTGGTGTTTCGCGGCGTAGTGTTTCGCAGGTTTATTTATTCTTTGATTATGACGGCCATGATACTAGCGCATCAGACGAAGTGATCAGCAAAATGCTCGCTCACTTTGACGATGAGTCAGAAAACGGCAAACTGTATATCAGCTATCCGATGGTTGAAGCGATAAAGCATATCAAACAGGATATAGATTTCAAATCTGTCTGCGTTCCAGCCAAAACCAATATCAAATACAAGGCTTTGGCCAGTCAACAATGTGATCCTTGCTACAATCAAATAGGCCGGTATACAGCGGCCCAATGGCAAACATTAGTCAGCGAACATTGTAAAAAGTTGCACTACTTAATAGACGGTGAATTTAGTTTACCTACTCGTTACATTGCCCAAGATACGATATTCGACAAACAACTCGAAACCCATATCACGCCACACAATCGAGTTGCCGTACTAAGTTCATTACCCATCCTGATTGTCGATTATTATGGTGTGAACGCATTGCCCGGGCTTTTGGATTAATCCTATTTATTCAACTCGAAACCTCGCCGCCGGGCAACGAATCATAAACGCTTTTAACCTCATCCTCCCCATAAATACGTTCTAGCTTACGGATAGTAAAGTGTCCTTTGGCCATATCTTGAAAATGGTCAATAAACAAGGTGTTGATGATAGAACCTCCTGCGGCACCAATGGCTGGAATTGCCTGCGCAGCTGCTTTTTGGGTTACTTGAACGCCAAAACGTTCGGCTATTTTGCTAATAAGACTCACCATCAACGGGGCTATTTCTTCGCTTAACCCTTTAGTGGCTATCATTTCACTGGCGTCGGTCACCGATTTGGCCAATGCGTAACGCACAGCATAATAAGCCGATTCAGCGGCATCATCGCCGCTCGTCTTGCCGCCCATAGCAAACACTTCGAGGCAAGCCATTTTGGTCTCAATCGAGGTCACTTCTTCGCCCTCACTTCTGGCGATATCGGCAATCGAACGCATGATAATAGTGGTCGACAAAGGCAATTCGAACGCAATCGCCGCAACGCCAAAAAAGCCACCAACACCACCGCTTAGCGCTGCGCCGACCTTGTGCCAACTATTTGAGTTGTCTTCACCGGGGATGTCATTAAGCGTGAAAACAGCCGCATTCGAGGCTTTAGTTAGTGCCTTTCGCGTTATTTTCCCGACCATTTTTTGCCAATCGTCTGGCAGATAACTCAAGCCCTTTTCAACCGGTGTGCCCAGCGTATTGCTGATGCGCACCGCAAGTCCTGGGTTTTCTAATATTTGCTTGGCTTGCTGAAGCTGGTGTATGTCAAATTCAATTAATGGCACTTTTAAAAGCTCTCATTTCATACGAATAGCAAATATACCAGCCAGCACTACAAAGCCCAAATTACAAACGCCAATTGGCCTGTAAAAACAAGCGGCTACCAATCAAGTCATAAGTGAAAACATCGGTATTGGCGTCATTCCATGAGGTTAAATAAGGCGCTTTTTTGTCGAAAATATTGTCAACGCCGACTGAAAAACTAAAACCATTACCAAGCATCCAGCTGGCCTGAATGTCGTTGTAAACAATGCTTGGCACTGCTTTGCCTATGTCACCACCACCGTTTTCATCATCGGCTTTACCCAGATAGCGCAAAGTCCAACTGGTGTGCCACTCATCAGTGCCAATCGTTGCTGTGACAGTGCCTTTCCATTTGGCAAACGAGCCTCTGTCGGCGGTAATTTTGCCTAACAACACTTGAGTTTCAGCGTCGACAAACGCTCGGTTTTGGTGTTTGAGCAATCGAGTTGTATCGAGACTTAATCGGCTTTGTAATCCACCAAATTCAGTTGCATAAGCGACATTCATATCCCAACCAGATACAGCTTCGACAGCGGCGTTAAGCGGTTTTCTTTGTAGCGATTCAATTTGGTGGGTTGTGGCATTGCGACTAAAGCCTTCACAATACATTTGATATAACGAAGGGTCTGAATAACACAAGCGTAATTGATTGGTGCCATCGACGCTGCCAATGGCGTTGTTTATTTCGACATCAAAATAATCCATTGTCATCGATAGACCTTTGACTTGTGTGGGTTCAAATACTAAACCTACCGTCAACGTATCCGCTTCTTCTGGCTGAACATTTAAGTTTCCCCCTACCCCAGTTAATACTGTCGAGCCGTCTTGGATGAAGTCTGAAGGTACGCCACCTGCAAGACAGTTTTGTTGTATTGTCGGCGTTGCTGGGTTTTGACAAGGGTCGATTGTTAGTAGATTCTCTTGATTGGTGCCGCCAAACAATTCGGGGATGCTCGGTGTGCGCATAGCAGTTGAGCGAACCATGCGTAGCATTAGCGCGTCACTAGTTTGCCACGTTAATCCCATTTTGTAGGTTTTGTTGCTGCCAAACGTCGAATAGTCTGAATAACGCCCTGCAATTGAAAGGTTCACATCATCACTAAATAGCGGCATTTCAAACTCAGCAAAGGCTTCGGTAACATTGAAATCGCCTGCAATGGTTTCTTCACCACCGTTGGCCAACACAACTGGGTCTGGATTTCTCCAACCTTTTTCTGCACGGTATTCGACACCTGTAGCAAACGCCAGCGTGCCAGTCGTAAGTTCGAGCAAATCGCCACTTAGCGACAAGTTGACGTTTTTCATTTGGTTGCCGCCCGTACCTTCACGGCGATAGCTGATGTAATCAAGCACGTTTTGGTCTAATTCGCCCACCCCAAAATAGTCGCCACAAGGAATGACGGCAGTGGCATCTGTTGAGCATTGGTCCATATCTAAAGTTTGCGCGATGCGCTGTTGGTCAACATCGTGTGTCCAGCCGTCAAATGCGGTATTGCGCCCATAACTTGCGCTCGCATCCCATTGCCAGCCGTTGTTCAATTCGCCCTCTAAACCCAATAATGCTTGAGTGGTCTCCACTTTTTGATAAAAATATGGCGCGCCCAATTCAATCATACGGCGTCTTTTAAGGGTTAAGTCTTGCCCTGTTGGGTTATGAACAAAATCTGCACTGACATCCATTGGGCGAATGCCACGTGGCGTGACGACTTGGCGCGAGTTGCGTTTACTGTAGAGTACGTCTGAATAGAAACGGCTCGAATCGCTCAGTTGATATTCCATGCTGGTTGAAAAGTTAAAGCGCTCGCTAGGGCTAACGGCATTGAGATATTCAAACCAATTAAAGCTGTGTTCGTCACCGTTGTAGTCAACAAAACTGTCGCCATCTGCACCTGCAACTTGATTAAATTGCACTTCACGGCCATCAGTAAAATGAGCACGGCCACCAATGGTGGTTGAGCTACCAATACATTCCAGTGAGCTGCCATCTTCGCCCTGCACTTCGGTCACCGGGCAACCATAGCGGCCTGATTGCAACACAGCATCGGTGTTTACATAACTCAAGTTAATTGACCCCGAGAATTTTTCGCCATCTGTGCCCATGGTTAAACTCAGTTGCCGCTCATCACCATCGCTTTTGGTACTGCGCCCTACTCGGCTCGACAGTTCAACGCCGTCAAAATGACGATCGGTAATGATGTTTACCACACCGGCAATGGCATCGGCCCCATAAATTGCTGATGCGCCGTCTTTTAGCACTTCAATACGCCCGATAGTCGCAACCGGTATCATGTTCAAATCAACAGACGAGTTAGCGCCAGTGCCGCCGTTAACGAAACGTTTGCCGTTAACTAAAATTAAAGTGCGCTTTATACCTAACCCGCGCAAATTAACCTGAGCGGTGCCATAACCATTACTTGTCCAATAGGCGTTGGTTGCGTTACCTGCTGGCCCCGCTGAGGCTGTTAATTCTTGTAACAGGTTTTCAACGTTGATAATGCCGCTTTGTAAGATTTGCTCTTTACTGATCACGGTTAATGGGCTGGCAGTTTCGAGTTCACTGCGTTTGATATGTGAGCCGGTCACTGTGACTCGTTCGAGCTTTTGATCTAGGCTTAAGTCTTTGGCGACGATACTGCTCGTTAGGGTTGCGCATGCGACACAAAGCGCTAAATGACTGTATTTCATCGGGATAATCCGTTGGCTAGTAGAATTTGGCGCGGATTATAGGGCCTTTATAGACCGGGGAATAGGGGGAGCGACAATTTGACGCAGGGGGACTTGTAAAAAGAATACTGGGCTAATGCATCCATTAGCCCCAATTGTTTAGTGCGCAGGTGTTATTTACTCACTCGAACACTGCCACTGATTTCTTTGAGTTGGCTCAACTCAATAATTTCAACATTGGTATTGCTAGGTAGCAATCGTTTCACGCCATCCGAACCATATTTTGCGGCAAACGTGCCAATGCTGTCGCCGTTGCAAACAATATTGTTTTTGATAAATTGCTTGCTCCATCCTGAATTATTCATATCCTTGAACATCTTAACTCTACTGCCTGTCGCTGCGGTAACACACAGCTGTGTGGGCAATGAATTGTCAAACCCGGTAACGGATACGCCGGATGCATTTGCTGCGGTCGCCATAGATAATCCCAGTACTGCCAGAACGAATGCTGATTTAATGGTTTTCATGGTGGAGCTCCTGTAAAGACCTGTTTATGTGTGTTTTTGTGAGTACAACTTAATCATAAATCAAAACAGGGTTTAAGGTGTTTCCCAAACAATTCAGGATGTAAATGAGATTACAGGCATTCGTCTGACTGTTACGTTTACTACATGCAAAGGTCTGATTTTAAGAGGTTTTATTATGACTGTTTCAGTTGTAATGTTTAGCAACACATGTCTGGTTACACTCTGGGGCAACAAACCCATGAAAGTGAAAAAACAAGCTTTGCGGGCATGAAATCTAGTACAGCTGTTAGTCGTTATTTGCTTTGTTGGTCACACGTTGGTATCTTAGCCAGATTTTCTGGTGCTTTACTTGTGCTAATAGCTATGATTTTTCTCTTTAAAGCCCACCCTAGCTAATTATATCGATGGATTCTAAAATTTCGAACGGAACAATATGATAAAAAGATTACTGCAAAAATTCTTTGAAATACCCCGCTTTTATAAGCGCGTCATAACTGTCATTCTAGATGTTCTAATGATGAATGTAGCGGTTGTCGTGGCATTTTTTATTCGAGACGATCTTGAAAAATGGCTATCCCTACCATTGTATTATTCTGTCGGCATTACAACTGTCGCCAGTATTATAATTTGGTCTCGTATTGGATTGTATAAGGCTGTTATTCGCTTTATTGATACAAAAGTGTTGTCGACCATTTTCTTGGGCGCTGTTATTTCTGGTATTTTGTTCATTTTAACCACCTATTTTTTAAAGTCAGCCATACCTCGTTCAGTGCCTTTTATATACACCGCTTTGTTACTGATTTTTGTCGGCGGTTCTCGTTTGGTGATCCGCGGTTTAATCAATGCTCAAGATAGTAAAAATCGACTACCTGTTATTATTTATGGTGCCGGCTCATCAGGGCGTCAATTAGCTTTGTCGTTACAGCATGGCGTTGAATTTCAGCCTGTGGCCTTTGTTGATGATAAGTTAGAATTGCAACAAATGACGGTTTCGGGCATGCGGGTATTTCCTAGCAGCCGACTAGTTGAGCTTATCAGTCAGTATAAAGTGGCAAAGGTGTTATTAGCCATTCCAAGTGCTTCGGCTAAAGAACGCAAAAAGATAATTAGTGAATTTGATACTTTACCAGTCGAGGTTCTAACGATTCCTGGCTCTGCAGATTTGGTCAGCGGTAAGTTACAAATAGACACCTTGCGTAAAGTGGATATTATTGAGTTGCTAGGCCGCGAAGCCGTCAAGCCAATCGATCGGTTATTTCGTCGTTGCATCGAGAATAAAACTGTAATGGTCACCGGTGCCGGTGGTTCTATTGGTTCTGAGCTGTGTCGTCAAATCATAAAACAAAATCCACAAAGCTTGGTGTTATTCGAATCGAGTGAATTCGCTTTGTACGCTATTGAAAAAGAATTGAACGAAACAGCCGTGCAAGCCCAACTATCCACCCGTATTATCCCAGTGTTAGGTAATGTGATTGATGACGTTTTGATCACTAGTGTAATTAGAAGTTTTGCGGTCAAAACAATTTATCATGCCGCAGCCTATAAACACGTACCCATAGTTGAACATAATGTAATCAGCGGTATTCGTAATAATGTATGGGGCACCAAAACCTGTGCAGAGGCCGCCAGTAGATGTGGCGTTGAAAACTTTGTTTTGATTTCTACAGACAAAGCAGTAAGGCCGACCAATGTAATGGGCAGCTCTAAGCGTTTGGCAGAACTGGTATTGCAGGCGCTGGCAGCTAAAGAAGCTGACAAAGACAACACCCAAACACAGACTAATTTTAGTATGGTGAGATTTGGCAATGTATTAGGGTCTTCAGGGTCTGTAGTGCCATTATTTAAAAAGCAAATTGCCGATGGTGGACCAGTCACCATCACACATCCAGATATTACTCGCTACTTTATGACAATACCTGAGGCTGCTCAACTGGTGATACAAGCAGGCGCAATGGGTCAAGGCGGCGAAGTTTATGTGCTTGATATGGGCAAGCCTGTGAAGATTAATGATTTGGCTAAGAAGATGATCCAACTTACCGGTTTGACGATTAAAAGCGAATTGGTGCCTGATGGTGACATAGAGATTGCTTATACAGGGTTGCGACCCGGTGAAAAGCTCTACGAAGAGTTATTAATCGGTGGAAATGTCGAAGGTACTGGGCATGAAAGGATCATGAAGGCCAAAGAAGTCTCCATGAGTTGGGCAAGTCTAAATCAGTTGTTGTCTGAACTTGAACAATCCATGATTGAGTTTGATATTGATGGAATACGTCGGTTGTTAATCAAGGCTCCTTTGGGATTCAATCCTTCATCAGCAATCGCCGATTGCCTATGGTTAGCCAATCATGGCAAAAACAAGATAGACGGCGCAGTTACACCAGCAGCAGAACAGACATTACGTCTGGTTAATTCATAAATTAAAGTGAACAAACCCTTCGGTTCTCTGTTGTCAGGATTGCAACATTATTACCAAAACTTATCCTCGTCTTTTGTTACCTATCTGTTTGGCGCCGTTATTAATTTGACGGCCACTTATGCCTTGATGATATTGGTAGCCAATATCCTTTCTAAAGAGGAATATGGCCAATATGGTGTCTATATTTCGTTTTTCTCACTTTTACTAATATTCTTCAATTTTGGTCACAAAGAAGTGATGTTTAAATACGTCAGTGCCAATGCCAGTCAGTTAAGTTCCATTGCAAGTCCCTTGCCCATTCTATTTATTGGTTTTTATCGCTGGAATTTGATGCTGCTGGCTTTGGTGCAAGTGATCATTGTATTTGATACGGCACTTTATGCCGGAGCTATGATGTTTTTGGTCAATAGTTGGATGATCACTTTCGCCGCTTATCATCGTGGTTATGCCGATTATAAAAAAGATGCTTTAGCGCTGCCCATACAAAGGCTGTTGTGGTTGAGCTTCAGTTTATGTAGCTATTTCTTTTTTAGTAGCCTAAGCCTAACGGCCTTGTTTGTTTGTGGATTATTGGCAACCTGTTTGTGTATCGTTTGGCTCTATCGACCAATTCAGCAAGTTAAATCAGTTAACTTAAATACAACAGCTTTATTTTCAAGTTCATTAAAAACTGGGCAAATGGCGTTATTGTTCAGCTACTTTGTTATCGAAGTTTCGTCGGTGTTTTATCTTAAATCAGATATGCTGCTTTTGCGTTTTTTCAACTTTAGTCTGGCGGTCACCGCAGATTATTTTTTTGCCATTCAAATTTTTGAAATTGCGGTGCTGGTGTTAATGCCCATAGGCTACTTTTATTTTAATCGCCTCAACCGTGTCGAACCAGAGCAAAGAGCACAAGTATCGATAATGCCAATGTTATTGGTACTGTTAACTATGCTTATCTTCATGCACTGCGGATTTGCTTGGTTGGCGCCTATTGTATTTCCTTATATGGTGCCTAAGTACGTTGAGAGTATTAATGTCGTTTTGTGGGTGATGTGTTCTTTGTACCCTGTAGCAGTTAACATTCTTTTATCTAGCCAGTTAATCGTCGCTAATAAAGAGCGGCTGTATGCGAAGATATGTTTTATCGCCTTGCTGTTCAACTTGATAGCTAATGGTGTGTTCATTCCCACTATTGGTTTGGGCGCAGTGATAGCGGTTAAGTTCTTAACAGAGTTGTTAATCATGTTGTTGTTGATATTAGTCTGTAGGTCAAACAACAGCGGCCTGCAATCATGAAAACGACTTTATTGTACGATCATTTTATTGCTCTTGGTGGTGCTGAAAAAGTGTCTTTGCAACTTGCACAGTCGCTACCTCAATGCAACATAGAAACCGCTTATGCTGATGAACAGCTATTTACTGCTCCCATAAAAAATGGGCAGCTAAAACACTTCGCGCATCGCTATTTCACTCATTTTTTTCCAACTTTGTCGTTATTCTTGTTTTATTTGTTGCGTTATCGCGTTACCGATAAGCAAGTGAATTTACTTGTTACTGGCGTATTCAGTCCTTTAGTATTGTGGCGTCATCGTGGTATGGCCAATTCGGTAGTGTATTTTCATACCTACCCCTCTTTTACTCAGCTGTCTTTTGATCAATTGCGCAAACAACATGGTTTGCTGGGCGCTGTCGTGTTTCGCGCCTTTGTGCCTTTATACATATGGTTTTTAAAACAATCGGTCAGTCAGGCAACCCATGTATTGGCCAATTCAATCAGCGTGCAACAACGATTTAAGCGCATAGGTATCAATACTAAAGTGGTATACCCTGGCGTCGATTTAAAAGGATTAGACCACAATGGCGATAAAGGTTATTTTTTATCTAGTGCAAGACTAGAGCCGAACAAACGGGTTGAGTTGATTGTCGAAGCTTTTGCTCAGTTAAAAGATCATGAGTTGCATATGGTCGGTGGCGGTTCGTTAGAACAGTCTCTACAGGAGCAATATAAGCATTGTGACAACATTAAGTTTATAGGCTGGCAACAACCAGAGGAGATAAAGCAAAAGTATAATGATTGCCGTGCGCTAATATATTTGCCAGACAATGAATACTTTGGCATTGCGCCTGTTGAGGCAATGGCTGCGGGTAAACCTGTCATTGGTGTTGCCGAAGGGGGGTTGCTTGAAACCATTGATGACCAACGATTGGGCACTTTGCTTCATAGTCCCATAGATGTTGAAGTGCTCAAGCAAACTATTGTTGATTATGCAATAGCAGCCGATGCTGAGATCGATATTAATTTTAGACAACAATCAGCCAAGCGGTTTAAGTTTCAACGATTTGTTAACCAACTCAAGCAATGCTTAGTTTAATAAACGGCATCAATAATAGTGATTCGAATCTCCATTTCGCCCCTTTGGACTGGCACTTTAGTCGTAATACGCGTATAGTGCGGCTTTTTGGGCATAATTAGTAAAACACATCAAAAACTTGTGCTCTAGAATGAACAAATTTGGCCGTTAAAGGCGTTTAAAATTATTTTATTTAAATCAACTTTAAAGCAATCGAATTATGGAACCAGAAGATAACAACATGAAAAGTCAGGATTACCAGCACGCTCGGGATGAGATTGATATAGGGCAAATATTCCAAAAAATTTGGTTGCGAAAGTCCTTTGTTATCGGTTTTGTTTCTATCGTTATACTTACTGTTTTGGGTGGTTTCTCAATTAAGTTCCTGACTAAACCGCCAATAAAAGAATACTCAAGAGTGTTGACACTAAACTTTTCAGGGGCTAGTGAGGGTCTTTATCCTTCCGGTCATCGGTTTTCAGCAAGTAATATTTTGGCCGCAAAAGTACTAAGCGAAGTCCATAAAGTAAATAACTTGGCCTCTCTTAACATTGGTGAAAGTGCGTTTTTAGAGTCTTTTTCAGTTAGCCCATATGCCACGAATATCGCATTCATTGACAAAAAATTTAGTACATTATTGGCCAATAAAAAACTAAGTAGACCTGAAATTGAAGGTTTGGAAAAAGAGTTTTTACTGCAACTAAACACCGCTCGCTCCAAATTCATAAAAATCTCTTTTGTCGATTCAAGCTTTTTTGGTTTAGATGCTGTTTTGATAAATAAGATATTAACTGATATCCCCAAGGTTTGGTCTAAGCTTTCTATTAATGAACTTGGCGTATTGAATTTAAAGAACTCCGGTGGTGACTCTTATGAAGCTGGTATTAATAAGCGTTTCGAATATACCCAAATGTTAAACTACCTAATTAAAGGGAGTACGGATTTAGAAAGTGCGTTAACTGTTTTAATAGAAGATAAAGTTGGCGGATCAATTCTCGACACCGAGACGGGTTTTTCTGCTTTAGATTTACATCAAAAATTAGAAAACTTGATAAGGTTTGATATTCAGCCATTATTTTCCACAATCACTAATTTGGGTATCGTTAAATCGAAATTCAAAACGCAACTTTATTTTAAAAACTCTATTCAAGATCTTTCAGATCAAAAATTAGTCCTGCAAGAAAAACAGAAAAACTATCAAATTATATTAAACACATACGAAAAGGGTCTTTCCAATGCCAATTCGATTAACAAAAACGGTGATAGAGCAAAAAGTACAGGCTTTACTCAGTTTGATGGAACCTTTTTTGATCAGATTACTTCGTTAATTGAAGATAAAAGTGACACCAAATACAAACAAAAGTTGCTAGATAAACGATTGAACATCATGCAAGAGGCAGAAGTTGTTAATGGTAAATTAGTAAAGCTAGAAAGAGCGCTTAAGCAACTAAATTCAAAACAACAAAACGTATCTGAGGCCCTGAAACAAGAATTCATTAACGATATTGGTATTGTAAATCAGCAATTGATTGATCTATTCAAGGAATATAGAACGTTACTGGCATTACGAAATGAACGTATTTTAGGCGACGGCTCAGCCCTATATGGCATTGCCGACAGCAATATGTCGGTAAAGTCAGGTTTGAAACCTTTCCTCAAACAGACTGTGCTATTTAGTATTTCTTCGGGAATTCTGGCATTGATGTTTGCCGTATTTATGGTTTTACTGATGAAGTCCCCAAGAAAAAATGAGCAAAAAGTAGCGTAAATTTCACGGTTTTTGAATATCTCTGTCGTCTCGTGGCACAAGCAGCTGATTGCATAAGTCATTGTTCACGAGGCTCGATTCGTTTGATTACGCTATTTTATGCAATATTGATACGCCCGGTAATTACCGATAAAGAAAGAATTTCAACTGAACACTGCGTTTGTTTGATAACTATATAGATTAAGGGTTTTGGCACGCATACTCTACCCTAGCTGCCACGACCCATATAAACGTTCTACAACTAAGACAAGTACGTATAATATACCTAAACTAGTCAAATTCAGCTATTGGATAACTATATTCTTGGGTATTAATACATATTGATTGGATTTTTTTTGAATTTATCTACACCACATAATCAACATCAATTTCTCTTAGTAAACCACGTTGGGAGTTTTTTGATATTAATATTTCTTTCGACTTTTAGACCAACCTCAATATGGCCTGACTTTCCCTTTTCGTTAGAACCAATCGCAGTGCTCACATTAGGGCTGTTATTACTGTACAAAATTCATTTAACTATTGGATACCGAGCTTTTTTAATCCGCTATAAAATAGAACTCCTGTTGTTGCTTGCCTATTTTTGTGTCTGTTTTATATCGCTTTTTCTCAACAGTTGGCGTTACCAAAATACTCAAGAATTTATTCGTTATGGCGTCACGTTCATTGTCATTACAGCGTGTTTTCCTGCTACTATTTTTCTATTCAGTTTACCAAAAAGCCAAAGGGGATTGAGTTTTAGCCAATCAAAATATTCCTCTTACGTGCTTTGGTTATACTTTGCTCTGTTAGCGCTAATGATTATATGGCAGTTCTATGACTATGAAAGTAGCAAGAGCGTAGCAAGCTATTTCGTCGCGTCGGAAGTTTGGCCTGACAGAAATATTAGCGGATTCTTTCGTGTGAGTACTGACGTAGCACCAGTGCTGTTTATATTGATTGTCGTACTGACTTACAGCCTAAAAGTGTACACGCAGTCGAAATATCTATTTGTTATGCTCGCTTGTCTAATCGGCCTTTTCTTCTTTGCCGGCATGTTAACAGGATCGCGAGTCTTTTTTCTGTCAATGGCAACGGCTTGTGTCATTTGGATTCTTAGGAGCAAGGCACCGCTTGGTCATAAAGCGACTTGGTTAATTTTCGCTTTTATTGCCTCGAATTTAGCATTAATGTTTTCCAATTCTACGGTAATAACAAAATTACAGCCATTCATACAGTATTTGGGGCCATTATATTATGGTTTGCCTTTTACCATTAACGATTTTGGCATTGATATCAACCTAACCCCAACTAGGAGACAGGACGTTTGGATTGGGGCATTGTCACTTATCGCTGAAAATCCCTACCTGGGGATTAGTAGTGGTGGTTTTAGATTAAATAATGCAGAGCTGCAAAACACCCACAATTTGATATTACAAATACTGGTAGATTCTGGTGCTGTCGGTTTTGTTATTTTGTTATGTTTAGCCTATAGATTGAGGGCAAAATTTAAGCAACCGATTGTTTGGATTTTTTTGATCGCATTATTAGTTGATTTTCCGCTAGGCCACAGTATGCCTTATATCGTGAGTTGTGGTTTTATCATTTCAATAATTCTCGCAGGTAATCGCGAATACGAGTCAAATTCAAATTACGTCATTGAATCGAGTTATAAGTTACGGTATTATCTAGCCGTTTCTTGGGCCTCGATTTGTGCTTTGTCAATAATACTCGTTAGCATTTTTTATTTTCGCAATCTTGCGTTATTAGCGCAGGATGAAAAGTTAAGAATTAGCTCGCAGATAAAAGCAAGAGTGTTTGATAAACGACCAATACTTATTGATGATATAAAGTACACAAGTCATTATTTTGAACAGGTCAAAGGCTTTCCTTACTACTTGGTCAACACCTTAGATTCGTCTATGACTTTATGTCATTATCAGTACTTAAAGAGCCGCTATATTTCGAATAATCAAGACTCTTGGTTGAAGCCTGCTGCAACAAAATGCGAGCCATTTAACGTTGACCCTATGGCGTTATCGAATACTGATACATGGTTAACCAATAAAATATATAGAAAGAAAACTGAACACTGGTATTTCCCTGACGGTGTTCAGTTTTTTAGTCCGACAGTCAATGTCGGCAAAGGTCTGTTTGACTTTCGACTGATAGCACGGGGTACTGATAGCCTGGGAGAATTCATCGAGTTGAAAGTGACGTTTATGAGTGACGGTAAAGCTGTTGCAACTCAAAACATTGCCATAACAGAAAAAAAGTATAAAGAGTATCGTGTGCGTTTCGATACTAATAAAAAAGCACTGGGCTACTTTGTCGTGTCATTGGTCAATCCCGCTATTGTATCAGTAACGAAAAACTACAGGCGGGCCTGGATTAAGACAAACTCGATAAGAGTTGCCCCATTAAATGAATTGTAAGAACTGGTAATACGTTGATGAATAATTGTGAATATAAATTGGCTATCATTGGATTAGGGTATGTAGGTCTACCTTTGGCTGTTGAATTCGGTAAAAAGTTTGATGTGCTGGGTTTTGATATCAATCTTAGCCGCATTAATGAACTTCGAAGTGGGCATGATTCGACACTGGAAGTGAGTGATGAAGAGTTACAGGCTGTACCACAACTAGAGTTCTCCAATTCGGTATGTGACTTGGCTTCGTGTAACATATATATAGTGACTGTGCCTACGCCTATTGACGAACATAAACAACCGGATTTGACCCCGTTAATAAAAGCCAGTGAAATGCTGGGCAGCGTGATCTCCAAGGGTGACATCATTATCTATGAATCAACTGTCTATCCCGGCGCGACAGAAGAAGTTTGCATCCCTGTGGTTGAACGAGTTTCTAAACTGACATTTAATCACGATTTCTTTGCCGGTTATTCGCCTGAACGTATTAACCCCGGAGACAAAGAGCATCGGGTGACGAATATACTAAAAGTAACATCCGGTTCTACAGACGAAACGGCTGAGACCGTCGACGAGTTGTACAAATCTATTATAACTGCTGGCACCCACAAGGCTTCATCAATCAAGGTAGCTGAGGCGGCAAAAGTGATAGAGAACACTCAACGGGATGTTAACATCGCCTTGATCAATGAATTGTCAATTATCTTCAATAGGTTAGACATCGACACTTTAGAAGTATTGGAAGCAGCCGGCTCCAAGTGGAACTTTTTGCCTTTTCGTCCGGGTTTGGTTGGTGGGCACTGCATTGGTGTTGACCCTTATTATCTCACGCACAAAGCGCAAAGTGTCGGTTACCATCCAGAAATGATTTTGGCTGGCCGTCGCCTCAATGACAGTATGGGACAATATATTGTTTCACAGTTAGTCAAGGCTATGCTCAAGGAGCGTATTCATGTCGACGGTGCCAACGTACTTGTTATGGGACTAACTTTCAAAGAAAACTGTCCTGACCTGCGTAACACCAAAGTCGTTGACGTGGTGAGCGAACTTAAAGAATACAATATTAATGTCGATATCGTCGACCCTTGGTGTTCAAGTGATGAGGCCATGAAGGAATATGATTTGACGTTAACCGAACAGGTAAAACACGACTACTATGATGCCATTGTACTTGCAGTTGGTCACCGTGAGTTTAAAGAACTAGGGGCCGAGAATATTCGCATGTACGGTAAACAAAGACATGTTCTTTACGACCTGAAATATGTTTTAGATAAAAATGACGCAGACATGCGCTTGTAATAGTTAATACCTCTCTTAACTGAGGGGGATTTGGTGGAATATTTAAGGTTAAGTCAACTATGCGTTATCAACAAATTCGACAGGATTTACAAACCAACCCAAAGAGCTGGTTAGTCACCGGAGTCGCGGGTTTCATCGGCTCCAATTTATTGGAAACCTTATTAAAGCTGAATCAAAAAGTACGCGGTTTGGATAACTTTTCTACCGGCTTTCAGCACAATCTTGATGAGGTGCAAAGCCGTGTATCTGCGCAGCAATGGCAAAACTTCAGCTTAACCGAAGGTGATATCTGCAAATTAGAAACCTGCGAGCAAGTGGTTGAAGGTGTGGATTATATCTTACATCAGGCTGCCTTAGGTTCAGTGCCTCGCTCTATTGCTGATCCGGTCACGACAAATCTGGTCAACATCAGTGGTTTTCTAAATATGCTCCAAGCGGCAAAAAATGCCAACGTCGAGAGTTTCACCTACGCAGCCAGCAGCTCGACTTATGGTGATAGTCCAGCGTTACCCAAAGTAGAAAAAAACATCGGTAAACCTCTTTCTCCTTATGCTGTCACAAAATATGTCAATGAGTTATATGCTGATGTATTTGCCAAAACTTATGGTTTTAAAACTATCGGTCTTCGTTATTTTAATGTCTTTGGCCAACGTCAAAACCCCAATGGCGCCTATGCTGCCGTGATCCCCAAGTGGACCTCTTCATTGATTCAAGGTGAGCAAGTGTTCATCAATGGTGATGGCGAAACCAGCCGAGATTTTTGCTTCATTGAAAATACCGTACAAATGAATCTGTTGGCCGCAACTGCACCAGAAGAAGCAAAAAACCAAGTTTACAATGTTGCGCTAGGCGACAGGACCACGCTAAATGAGCTGTTTGCATCGATAAAATGTGCGTTAGAAGAGAACGGCGTTAAAGCTCAATTGTCGCCTGTCTATCGGGAGTTTAGGGAGGGGGATGTGCGTCATTCACAAGCTGACATCTCTAAAGCAAAGAATGCGCTGGGCTACTCACCCGAGTACAGGATAGCTGAGGGTATATCAAAAGCTATGCCTTGGTATATTGATTTCTTAGTAGATAACAAATGAAAATTTTAGTTACTGGCGGTGCCGGGTTCATCGGTTCTGCTGTCATTCGCCATATTATTGAAAATACCAATGACAGTGTCGTTAACGTCGACAATTTGACTTATGCTGGCAATTTGGAATCGTTGGCAGCGGTATCGGACGACGAGCGATATTGCCTTGAACTCGTTGATATTTGTGATCGTCACGAGGTAGATCGAGTGTTCGAAACCCATCAACCCGATGTGGTGATGCACTTGGCGGCAGAAAGTCACGTCGACCGATCTATTGACGGACCTTTAATCTTCCTAAAAACAAATATTATCGGCACCTATACTCTGTTGGAGGCTGCCCGATATTATTGGCAAAATCTGGTTGATGGAAAAAAGCAGTCATTTAAATTCCACCATGTTTCTACCGACGAGGTTTATGGTGATTTGGATGGCCCAGATGAGCTATTTCGCGAAGATACTTCTTATGCTCCGAGCAGCCCCTACTCTGCATCAAAAGCATCAAGTGACCATTTGGTTCGAGCCTGGGGCAGAACTTACGGTTTACCAACGGTTATAACCAACTGTTCAAATAACTACGGACCTTATCATTTTCCTGAGAAATTGATCCCCTTGATGATACTCAACGCCCTAGATGGCAAACCTTTACCTGTTTACGGCGATGGCCAGCAAATAAGGGACTGGTTGTATGTTGAAGATCATGCTCGAGCTTTATATTTAGTTGCGGGTCACGGCAAATCAGGTGAAACCTATAACATCGGCGGACACAATGAAAAAGCCAATATCGATGTGGTTAAAATAGTGTGTGAATTGTTAGAAGAATTGGTCCCGTCCAATAAACAGTCCCGTAAAAGCGGTAATACCGCAGGTTTCCAGGGGCTAATCACTTATGTCTCCGATCGTCCTGGTCATGATGTCAGGTATGCTATTGACGCCGGAAAAATCGAACGTGAACTTGGTTGGACACCACAAGAAACCTTTGAGTCTGGTATTCGCAAGACAGTTTTATGGTATTTGCAAAATAAACAGTGGTGGAGCCATGTGTTGGATGGCAGCTATAGCCGCGAACGTCTCGGTGTTGATAATTTAACGGAGAGTAAATAATGAAAGGTATTGTTTTGGCTGGCGGCTCGGGTACTCGATTGTACCCCATCACTAAAGGGGTCTCAAAGCAACTCCTGCCGATATACGATAAACCGATGATTTATTATCCGTTATCGGTTCTTATGCTGGCAGGTATCAAAGAAGTGTTACTCATATCGACACCTGATGATATCGATGGATACCGACGACTATTGGGCGACGGCAGCCAATTTGGTATCTCTTTGTCTTATAAGATCCAGCCCACTCCTGACGGTCTCGCCCAAGCTTTCATTATTGGCGAACAGTTTATCGGTGATGATAGTGTCTGTCTGGTACTGGGTGACAACATTTTCTATGGCCAGAGCTTCACCGAGCAATTATCCAGGGCAGCTAACAAGACTACTGGTGCAACGGTATTCGGCTATCCTGTCAGAGATCCTGAACGCTTCGGAGTGGTCGAGTTTGACAGCCAATTTAACGCAATATCCATTGAAGAAAAACCGCTCAAACCTAAGTCTAATTATGCCGTGACTGGATTGTATTTTTATGACAACAGCGTCGTCGAGATCGCTAAGTCGGTCAAGCCATCACACCGTGGCGAACTAGAAATAACTTCGGTGAATGACTTTTATTTGCGACAGGGCAAACTTAATGTCGAACTGTTGGGTCGAGGTTTTGCGTGGTTAGATACGGGCACACATAGTTCGCTGATGGAAGCAGGTCAATTCGTACAAACGATTGAAAACAGACAAGGGTTAAAGATTGCCTGCTTGGAAGAGATTGCCTATAGAAACGGTTGGTTAGATAGCCAAGCGCTGCTGCAGACGGCCAAAGAGCTGGAAAAAACTGAATACGGCTCATATTTATTATCGGTTTTAGAGGAAGTGCAATGAAGGTTATCAATACAGAACTGGATGGTTTAAAACTGTTGGAACCGACAGTTTACGAAGACAGTCGAGGCTTTTTTTTGGAAAGCTATAACAGCCGAAAATTTAACGAATTGCTAGGTCTTGATTGTTCGTTTGTACAAGATAATCATTCTCAATCGAACAAAGGCGTTTTGCGAGGCTTGCACTACCAGCTAAATAACCCTCAGGGCAAATTGGTCAGAGTGGTCCGAGGTGAAATATTTGACGTTGCGGTTGATATCAGAAAAGACTCTGATACTTTTGGTCAATGGTTCGGCGTGTTATTATCTGCGCAAAATAAGCAACAGCTGTGGGTACCCAAGGGGTTTGCTCATGGTTTTTTAGTGGTTAGCGATGAAGCCGAAGTACTTTATAAGACATCTGACTTCTACGTTCCTGGCGACGAACATTCCATTTTGTGGGATGACTGCGATATTGGCATACAATGGCCGCAATTAGATGTTGATCTAATTTTGTCTGACAAAGACCGTGCTGGAAAAGCTTTTAAACAAGCAACTTTATTATAGGACCTACAATGGCAATACAATTATTCACCCCTAATTTTCGCGTTGAGGAATGCTTAGAACAGATCAGAGAATGCCTAGAAAAAGGTTGGACAGGTCTTGGTTTTAAGACCAACGAGATAGAAGAGCAGTGGAAAATCTATACCGGATTAGCCAATGCCCATTTTTTATCTTCGGCCACGGTGGGTTTGCACTTGGCTTTGGACATATTCAAAAAAGAGTTGCAATGGCAAGATGAAGATGAAGTGATCAGTACACCATTAACGTTTGTTTCGACCAATCACGCCATCAAGTACGCAGGTTTAAAGCCGGTTTTTGCCGATGTGGATGAATTTCTATGCCTGTGTCCAAAAAGCGTTGAAAAGTTAATAACAGCGAAAACAAAAGCCGTCATGTTTGTCGGTATTGGTGGCAATACTGGCCAGTATGATGCGATCAAAAAATTATGTGATGAACACGGTTTAAAATTGATATTAGATGCGGCGCATATGGCCGGTACTCGCTTGCGAGGTCAACACGCAGGACATGACGCCGATGCCGTCGTTTACAGCTTTCAAGCCGTTAAAAACCTACCGACTGCCGATTCTGGGATGATTTGCTTTAAAGAACCGGAATATGATGCCATCGCACGCAAATTGTCATGGTTGGGTATAAACAAAGATACCTATGCAAGAACTGCTGGCAAAGGCGCTTACAAATGGCGTTACGATGTTGAAGAAGTCGGTTTTAAATACCACGGTAACTCTATTATGGCTGGTATGGCATTGGTCGGCTTGAAGTATCTTGACCGTGATAATGCCTATCGACGTCAGTTGGCCAAATGGTACGTAGCTGCGCTAGGTGATGCCAAAAATGTTTCGATAATACCGGATGGTATTGATTGTGAATCTTCTCATCATTTGTTACAAATCAGGGTTGCTGATCGCGATGGTTTGTTACAAAAGTTGAACGAAAATGAAATCTATCCCGGCGTCCATTATGCTGATAACACCGAATACAAGCCTTACTTACAGGATGGCGCTTTGTGTCCGAATGCAAGAAAGGCAAGCAACGAAATCATCTCGTTGCCAATGCACATGGGTGTCACGCAAACTGACGTCAATCATATCGCCAGCTTAATCTGTGCAATAACGCAATAATGTTTGTTGCGATGGACCACAGTGGTTAAATCAAGTTTGAAATAAATATCGTTTATTGGAGTAAGAAGTTGTCAATCGAAGAACCCATGGTTGTAGTCATCACGATTAATTACAACCAAGATCAATATACAATTGACTGTGTTAAATCGGTGCTTAAATCAAAATACCGGAATTTTCACGTCATCTTGATTGATAATGGCTCCGAGCAAAGTATCGTTGATAATATTCAGCGTGAATTGCCGCAATGCCCTGAGTTGACCATCGCGGCGTTACCTGACAACTTAGGTTACGTCGGTGGCATTAATTATGGCTTTGATGCCGCCGCCAAATTCAATCCTGATTTTTGCCTGATCATGAATAACGATACCCTAATTGCCCCTGATTCAATCACTGAATTGGTCAGGGTTGCCGAAGAGCGGCAGCGCAATGCGATCGTCTCGGGAAAAGTATATAATTATGACGAAAAGGATTCGTTGCAATATATAGGTCAAAAAGTCGACCCAGAAGGTGGCTTAAACCAGGTATCGATTGTTAAGAATAAGCGAGAAAAGGATGTCGGCCAGTATGAACAAGAGATGGAAATGGGTATGCTTGATGACATTTTCTGGTTGGTGCCCACCAAAATCCAACAAGATATTGGTAGCTATTCGGAATACTTTTTTCTCTATGGCGAGCAAAATGATTTTGCGCTCAGAGCGGTAAAAGCGGGATACAAGCTAGTTTATACACCAAAAGCACAGTTATGGCACAAAGGTGGTGTTTCGACGTGTGACGGTGATAAGAAATCACCAAGAATAGATTATTGGTCTTCAGTGGCGACCATGAAGTTGGCAGTGCTTCATCTTGACGAGAAGCAAGCGAAGGCATTTTGTTTTAAATGGCCTTTGCGTAAATTATTAAAAACGCTAGTACTACTAGTGTCAGGCAAGGCGAGTTTTGAACATGTTAAATCAATTGTTTTAGCCAAATCCCACTTCAATTATTGGAATAAGATTCGTTATAAAGATAACGGTTATAATCCATTTAGTTGATAAGCTTTTTGTAGTTAATAAGGTGCCAACGTAAAGTTGGTAGCAAGTAAAGGTTAGTAATGTACACGAATAAAACTTTTTTGATTACCGGTGGTACAGGGTCTTTCGGCAAGACAGTAACAGACTACTTGTTGCAGCAAGACTGCAAGGAAATTCGAGTGTTTAGCCGCGACGAAACGAAACAAGACTCGATGCGTACCAATTACATGAGTGACGTAAGGGTTAAGTTTTATATCGGTGATGTAAGGGACTATGACTCAATTTTTAACGCTTTGAAGGGAGTCGATTATGTCTTTCATGCCGCAGCATTAAAGCAAGTCCCCTCTTGCGAATTTTTCCCAATGCAAGCCGTGATGACCAATGTCACCGGTAGTGACAATGTCATTAAAGCCGCAATCGCCAACGATGTTGGTAAAGTTGTTTGTTTGAGTACTGACAAGGCTGTTTATCCTGTCAATGCCATGGGTATCAGCAAGGCGATGATGGAAAAAGTCGCACAATCTTATGCACGGCAAAACACTCAAACCATCGTAACTTGCGTTCGATACGGCAATGTCATGTATTCCCGTGGTTCGGTTATCCCACGCTTTATCGAACAAATTAAATCAGGTAAACCTATCACTGTCACTGAGGGCGAGATGACCCGTTTTTTGATGGCGCTCAGCGAAGCTGTTGGATTGGTGGAGTTTGCTTTTTCACATGGCAGACAAGGCGACATATTTGTCAAAAAAGCACCAGCTTGCACGGTGAATGATTTAGTCCAGGCATTGCAGGAGTTGTTTGAGGTCAAAATTGACGTCAAAATCATTGGTGTGCGCCACGGCGAAAAACTTTATGAAACGCTTGCAACCATTGAAGAACTCGCGCGAGCAGAAGATTTAGGCGGTTATTATCGCGTCTCCATGGATGATCGCGATTTGAATTATGAAAAATACTTTACTGAGGGTAATAAGGTCAAAGCCTTGGATGATGATTATCACTCTCACAATACTGAGCAGCTAAACGTTTCTCAAGTGAAAGAGGTTTTACTCTCGCTTAAAGAAGTGAAAGAAGAACTGGCAAGCTGGTTAACTAGATAGGGTATAGAAAATGAAGGTTTTGGTCACAGGTAGTAATGGGTTTATCGGTAAGAATCTTATTGCAAGTTTGAAACGTGAAACAGACATAGAGACGATTTGTTTCACCCGAACGTCTAGTTATGATGATTTAAAGTCCGCCGTACAGCAGGCCGATTTTATATTTCATTTGGCCGGCGTAAACCGCCCCGAAAACGACAGCGAGTTTGATGTTGGCAATGCCGACTTGACCGCTTCTATTTGTGAGCTTATACGTTCAGAAAAAAGAAATATTCCAATTGTCTATTCGTCGTCTATTCAGGTTGAACAAGCCAACCCTTATGGCAAAAGCAAATTGAAAGCGGAAACGCACTTGATGAGCCTTCATAACGATACTGACAACGATGTTTATAATTACCGTTTACCCAATGTCTTTGGTAAGTGGTGTCGACCCAATTATAATTCGGTGGTCGCGACTTTTTGTTACAACATTGCCAACGGACTGCCAATTGAAGTTCACCATCCAGAAGGACAGCTACATCTCGTTCATATAGGTGTAGTGATCACATCATTTTTGCAAACTATGCGAGCATTACCAAAAAACAGCATTCAGATTAATGTCGAACCCAGCTACACAACGACCCTTGGTGAGCTTGCAGAGATACTCTACCGATTTAAAAACAGTCGCGAAACTTTGGTCACCGAAGCCGTTGGAGATGGCTTTAAACGCGTTTTATATGCAACGTACATTAGCTATATAGCACCAGCAGACTTTAATTACACCATCCCCAAGCATGAAGACCCTCGCGGTGTTTTTGTTGAAATGTTGAAAACAGAAAACTCCGGTCAATTTTCATATTTTAGTGCTCATCCGGGTGTCACTCGTGGTGGCCATTATCATCATTGTAAAACCGAGAAGTTTTTGGTGATTAAAGGCCAAGCCAGATTCGGCTTCCGCCATATCGTAACAGACGAAACCTGTGAAATTCTGACCGATGGTGCTCATCCAGAGATTGTTGAAACAGTTCCCGGTTGGTCTCATGATATCACCAACATTGGTGATACCGAGTTGATTGTTATGTTATGGGCCAACGAGGTTTTTGATCAGCAACGTCCAGACACCGTTGCGTATAAGGTATGAAAATGAAAAAATTAAAGGTAATGACCGTAGTCGGCACGCGACCGGAGATCATCCGATTATCGCGAGTAATGCACAAGCTTGATGAATACTGCGAACATATCTTGGTGCACACTGGTCAGAATTACGATTACGAACTCAACGAGATATTTTTCGATGATTTAGGGGTTCGTAAGCCAGATTATTTTCTTGAAGCAGCAGGCGAAAGTGGTGCACAAACGATTGGTAATGTGATTGTCACCGTAGACAAAGTATTAGAAAAAGTGTCTCCTGATGCTTTGCTGGTATTAGGTGATACCAATAGCTGTATGGCGGTCATTCCGGCAAAACGTCGCAAAGTGCCAGTGTTTCATATGGAAGCGGGTAATCGCTGCTTCGATCAAAGAGTACCAGAAGAAATCAATAGACGTATCGTTGATCATACCGCAGATATAAACTTAACTTACAGTTCCATTGCCCGTGAATATCTACTGCGTGAAGGATTGCCTCCAGAAATGGTGATAAAAACAGGCAGTCCAATGTTTGAAGTACTCAACCATTATAAAGACGCCATTGAAAAATCAACGGTGCTTGCACGTTTATCATTAGAAAAAGAAAAATACTTTGTGGTCAGTGCCCATAGAGAAGAGAATATCGATTCGGATGTTAATTTCGAAAACCTGGTCAATACCCTCAACGTTGTTGCCGAAACATATCAGTGCCCGATCATTGTTTCTACTCATCCACGCACTCGCAAACGAATCGACAGCAAAGGTATCAAGTTTCACCCATTGATTCAGTTGCTTAAACCGTTGGGATTCAACGATTACAATAACCTGCAAGTAAATGCCACAGCCGTACTGTCTGATAGCGGCACAATTAATGAAGAATCGTCGATTTTAAATTTCCCTGCGTTAAATATACGTGAAGCCCACGAACGCCCTGAGGGAATGGAAGAGGCTGCTGTGATGATGGTGGGCCTGACCTGTGACCGAGTCCTGCAAGGTCTGAATATACTGCAAAATCAAGCGAGGGGCGCTGACAGAAGTCTGCGCTTGGTCAACGATTATTCGATGCCGAATGTCGCAGATAAAGTCGTTAGAATAATCCACAGTTATACTGATTATATTAATAGGGTTGTCTGGCGTGTCTGAGGTTAATCAATCAACAGTAGTTTATGTTGGACCATTTTCTTTTCCAAATGGTGGCGCGGCAGCACGGCGGATCTTGGGGATAACCAAATCTCTGCAGGCACTGGATTACAGGGTTGTCATTGGTTCAGGACAGAGTCCTGAAGATGGTCCAGACAATAACTGCTATGAAGGAGTCGAAGTTTGTTCACTCAATGAAAGAACTGCCGAACAATACCCAACATTAATTAAACATTTGTTTTATTTTTTGATGGGCAAAAAAACCGTTAATTGGTTAGATTCTTTACCGCAAAAACCTCACGCCGTGATTCTTTACAGTGGTTATTCTCCTTATTTTTTACGCTTATTACCTTGGTGTAAACGCAACAAGGTACCGCTGATTTTTGACGCGGTCGAATGGTACGATCCACCATCGTTGCTTAAAGGCATTATCAATCCCTACTACTGGAATATCGAGTTAGCCATGCGCTGGTTAAGTTGTAAGTCTGATCACATTATTGCCATCAGTAAATACTTACAATCACATTATGAATCCAAGGGCTGTAATACGATTAGGGTCACACCGACACTTGACGTGTCTGCGGTCAATGCCAGACTAGACGTGACCGAGTCGTCATTGATAACCCTTGGTTATACTGGCAGTCCAGGTCACAAAGATCTGTTGGACAACGTGTTGGCCGCCTTACTGAATGTCGACGCCGATGGCCAAAGAATTAGACTAAACATTGCCGGGATCACACCAGAACAACTGTTAAACTACCCAGCACTAAAAACTAGGGCATTGCAGCAATTGCCCACTGGCATAAAATGTTTTGGTGTGGTGTCGCAGTCACAAGCGTTAAGCATTATTAGAGACGCTGACTTTAGTGTCCTACTCAGACCGAACAAGCGTTATGCGAAAGCCGGTTTTCCCACCAAATTTGTAGAGAGCCTGTCCGTAGGGACGCCTGTCGTTGCCAACCATACCAGTGATTTGGCCGATTACTTAATCGACGGTGAAACGGGTATAGTTTGCCAAAACGAAAGCGTGGACAGTTTAAAGCAGGGTTTATCGCGAATTTTACAACTTGATATAACTCAGTATAAAGAGATGCGCCAGCAAGCCAGAAATATGGCGATGCGTAATTTTGACGTTACTGTCACTAAACCTGATTTGAAGACCATGTTGAGCCAGTAACTTGAAACGGTTCAGCTGATTATTGATGTGGTAAATTGGGGTCTACAATAGGTTGTAATTATGAAGTCAGAGAATAAAAAACCAGTAATAGCCATGGATAGGTCGACAAAAGGCAAAGGTGGAGGTCCTTTTACAAGTACCACTAGAATCATGGAATCGGGCTTGTCACAAAAGTATGATTTTGTCGAATTACGTTACGATCCTTCAATGGGTAGTGGTGTCAGTGTAAAACGGATATTGGATCTACGTCGTCAGATCAAACAGGTAAACCCGGATATAGTCCACTTTACGGGGTTACAATTGTCAGGCTTTCACGTTGCAGTCGCCTGTTTTCTTGCCCGAGTGAAAAATACCGTTGTCACAATCCGGGGTATGTCCGGTGATGCTATCGATTTTCATCCTGTGAAAAGGTTTATGCTGACTTGGTTATTCGAACCACTGACAATGTTGCTGGCGAAAAGGTTTACCGGCGTGAGTGATTTTGTCACCTCAAGAAAAATTGCCCGCGTATTTGCGTATAAGTGTTTTGGCACGGTTTACAACTTCCCGCCTGAGCAAGAGGTTGCAGAACCCAAAGTACAATTGCGGTCAGAATTCGGCTTTACTGACGATGATATAGTGATTGCCTCTATCGGTAGAATTAACAAAGAGAAAGGCTACCATATTTTAAAACAGGCAATCGAACGTTTTACTGGCAATGATAAGGTAAAATTCTTGATTGCTGGTGACGGTGATTATTTGGTGACAATGAAAAGCGAGTTACAAACCCAAATAGACAAAGGCCAGGTGGTTTTATTGGGTTATCGTGACGATGTGCAAAGAATTAACGGTGCAGCAGATATATTTGTGTTACCTACCTTGCACGAGACCTTGTCTGTTGCTTTGCTCGAAGCGTCAAAAGCTGGTTTGGCATTAGTTGCCTCAGATACTGGTGGCGTCCCTGAAATTGTTGAAACCGGATATAATGGAGAACTGGTTACAACTGGTGATGCCGATATGTTATACGGTGCCATGGAGAAGTTGGTTTCCCGCCCAGCGTTGGTGAAAGAGTATGGTAGTAATGCTTTGACTAAAGTGAACAGCAAGTTCTCCAAACAGAGTATCGAGTGCAAACTTGAACAGCTCTATGCCCAGTTACTCAGCAAATAGATGAGCGTTACTTCAAAGTGAATCAAGGTAACATTCAAACATCGAAGAGGAGTTGGGCTCAACTGTTCGCGCTCTTGCTGCTCTATTGCCTTGCGGTATTGTCGATATTTCCCCCCATAAGAGCCTTGCCATATTTTAACTATATTTGGCCGGTTCTTTCAGCAGCTTGGTTATGTGCGGCAATAGTGTCTGCACCCGCTTTTTTTATCAGGCCGACGATACACCAATTTGCAACCTATATATTCTTTGCCTATACCATTTCACTTGCTTTTGCTGCGGGCAATGGCTTTATTGGCAACCGATATTTGGAGATTTTCCAAGTTGCTATTTTCTATTGGGCGTATCGCATTAATGAGGGTAACAACAGACAAGATGACAATATTAAATTATTGATGTGGCTATTGCCTGTCGTATTAATGATCAGCTTGTTTACGGTATTACAGTACATTGATCATCCAAATATTTCCCGCACGGCCAAAAAGGATACCGTTGTCGGACTCAGCCAAATGAGCCAAGGTGTCGCGGGTTATGAGTTTATCTACTGCTTGGTTTTTCTTTGCCCGCCTTTGTTATATTTAGTCATAAACTCTCGAAGACGGTTTAAGCTACCTTACAAGCCGTTCTGGATCGCCGTTTTAACGCTTTTTTTGATCAATATAGCCTTTTCTAATTTCATGACTGCCCTGATTCTAACCCTGGCTTCAATCGTTTTTCGGCTTTTCATTCCGAAAATAACCAGCGCTAGGTTCCTTTTTTACATCTTCGCCCTGCTGATTATTGCACCTTTCATTCCGTATTTTCTGTTAAACATCATTGATTTTGGGATTTCACTGACAGGGGAATCGATGAATACATCGCGTTTGCTCGAGATCCGTGATTTATTGGATACAGGTCTGGTAGAGATGTCAATGGATGCCCGATTAAATGCGTTTCAAAGCAGTTACATTGCTGTTATTAACAACCCAATTTTAGGACTTATTACCAGTGATATTGGTAATGTTGAGCAAGGTTTAAGTGGTTTTGGTCAACATTCATTTTTGCTTGATAACTATGCCCTGTATGGGGTATTTTGGGGTTCACTAGCCATATATGTTTTTTTCCAGCCTTTGTTTCGACAATTAAGAGTGCACTCCCAAGTCAAGTTTAGCTTACCATTATTGATGTTTGCTCTCACATTTCTTTTCTTTTTAGTCAATAATCTCACCCCTTCGATTGGATTTGTAGTTTATTTTGCCTTTCCGGTGATTTACGGTTGGATGGTCACTAAAATAGCAGCGAAACAACAAGTACGACGTGGTTAAATACAGGGTTTTAGGTTTTATGTTTTATGAGTGGAGAACGGCCAGTTGAGAGAAAAAATTAAAGCACTAATCAAAGTGGTACGAACGCTGTTATTTTTGCCTTTTATGATTATATCTGTATTTCATTTTTTGGTAAGAGAGTGGCTGTTTGGTTTCGATAATGCCTGTCATTATTTGAGCCAGATCAATCGTAACGGTTTGATTTATATTTTGCGTTTACGAGGTGCTAGCATAGGACGTAATTGCGATGTTCAAAGTGGTATAGTTTTTCATAATTGCAAAAACTTCAAACATTTGCGAGTCGGTGACAATTGCCATATCGGCAAAAATTGTTTTTTTGATTTAAGGGGAAAGCTGACTATCGGTAATCGTGTAGTGATCTCAATGCAGTCGACTTTTATCACCCATATTGATATGACCAAAAGTAAACTCAGCCAGTCTTACCCGTCACAAAGTGCAAGCACAACCATAGGTGATGATGTTTATGTCGGTGCCGGTGCCACGGTTTTGATGGGCGTGAGCCTTGGCGAATCAGCCTTTATCGCGGCAGGGGCTTTGGTCAACAAGGATGTCGCTAATCACATTCTAGCCGCGGGCGTCCCCGCTCGAAGGTTATCTGATGTCAAATAGTTTTATAGCACTGACCAAAAACACTTCGATTTTGGGGATGGCTCGAATTGTCGAGTTTGTTGTCGGTTTAGCGAAAATCAAACTGTGTGCTGTCCTATTGGGTACCACAGGCATGGGGGTTTTTAATCAGTTAAACTTCCTATCCCAGAAGCTCGCGACTTTTAGTCTATTGAGTACTGGCGAGGCGCTGGTTAAGCAATTAGCAGAAAACGTTGACTCTGACAATTCTAGAGAAATGATATTATCAGCGTTAAAGTCTTATGTTATTTTATTGGCTATTTTTATGCCCTTTACCCTCACGGTACTGTATTTATTGTCTCAAAAAATTACTTTATATGTATTTGGTGACATTAAATATTTTCAGGTGTTTTTGGTGGCATTAGCTGCCCTACCCGTTTTAATTGCTAACAGTATCCCCTTCTCGCTGATGCGGGCATTTAAAGATATTAAGACGATT